>JBGPIW010000151.1:0-6111 GCA_041485045.1 Gemmatimonadota bacterium
CGTGGGGCGCACGGATCGAGCGCTGGCGGGAGATCGAGGCCGCGCTCCCCGACATGATGGATCGGATCACCTTGCAGCACGTCGATCCCGCCGTCGCCGCACACGACATGGCCCTCCGGCTCGACCAGCTGCTGGCGGAAGGGGGTGCCCAGTGAAACTGGCCTGGCGGCTCGGAGCGGCGGCGGTCGGCGCGGCCGCGGGCTGCGCTGCGCTCCTGGTGGGTCACGCGGTCGCGCGGCAGGCCGAACATGAGGCTGCCGCCCGTGCCGCGCGTACAGCCGCCGCGTTCCTCGCGATCGTCACGCCGTCCGTCCCCGGAAGCACGAGCTACGATCTGGTGCAGCTGCTGGCCCAATCACGTGGTCTCGGCAGGCTGCCGGGCTGGGCGGGCCGGGTGGAGGTCTACCACGGCACGGCGCCGCTGGTCCGGGCGACCGGGGCCGCGCTGCCGCCCGCGGTGTTCGCCGAGCTGCGCGAGCGGGAAACCATGCGGAGCCTGGGAGGCGCGCTGCTCGTGCCGTTGAAGGACCGGGACGACTGGGATGTCGTCGGGGCGGTGGCCGTCACGCCGGTGGCGCCCGAGCCGATGCTCGCGGGTTGGAACGTGGTGTTGGTGGTGTTGCTCACCCTCTCGGGGGCGCTCGCCGTGGCAGGAAGGCGCAGGCGCCTGGCAGCGATCGCCTGCTGGGGCGCTGCCGCGGCCATTGGGCTCGCCGGGTACCTCGAGGTGGTGCAGGCTGAGCGCGACGCGACCGATCGCTGGCTGCGCGAAACGACCCTGGTACTTGAGCGCGCAGCCGTCCGGCTTCCTGCACGGGGGGGCAGTCTCCTGTCCCAGCTCGCGCCGATCGGGGGCGAAGCCGCGTTGGCGACGTCGGACAGCGGTCCCGTCGAGGTCCGACGGGTGTCCGACGGCGGCGTACGCCGCGCCGAAGCGCGGGTTCGCACCAGCCACGGTCGATGGATCGTCATTCGGGTTCCGGCAGGGGAGGCGGGAGTCGGGGGATGGCTGGCGGTCACTGCTATCCTCGCCGCCCTCGGCCCGGCGGGTGTGCTGCTCTTGGGATGGATCGAACGGACCCGGGAACGTCCGCGGGCGTTGCGCGAAACGCTCGCCGCCTGGGGCTTCCTCACTCCGGCCACGCTGCATCTCGCCGCGTTCTCGTTCGGGCCGATGCTGTTCGCCGTGTATCTCGCGCTGCATCGCTGGAGCCCCATCGAGCAGGCTCGGCCCTTTGTCGGCCTGGCCAATTTCGCGACGGTGGTGCGCGACCCGCTCGTCTGGATCTCGCTGCGCAACACGCTGCTGTACACCCTGCACGTGCCGGTCGCCATGGTCATCGCGCTCGGGGCCGCGCTGCTCCTGCAGCGCCGCGGGCGGGTGACCCGGTTGGCCCGCACTGCGTTCTTCATCCCCTATGTGTCATCCGCTGTCGCGATCGCGCTGGTGTGGCAGTGGATGTATCACCGCGACTTCGGCCTGCTCAACTATCTCGGCGGCCTGGTGGGGCTCGCTTCCGTCGACTGGTTGGGGAATCCCCACACGGCCCTCGGCGCCGTCATGCTGGTCTCGATCTGGGTGCAGGTCGGGTACCAGATGGTCGTGTTCCAAGCCGGGCTGCAGGGCATTCCGCAGGACTATCTCGATGCGGCCCGGGTGGACGGCGCCTCCGCCTGGCGGCGGTTCTGGCGGGTGACGTTCCCGCTGCTGCGCCCGGTGACGCTGTTCGTTCTCGTGACCGGGATCATCACGTCGTTTCAGGTCTTCACTCTGGTGTACGTGCTCACCGACGGAGGACCGCTGCACGCCACCGACGTGCTCGTGTACCGCATTTATCAGATGGCGTGGGAGTTCCTGCAGTTCGGACCTGCCAGCGCCCTGGCGTTGCTCCTGTTCGTCCTCCTGTTCGCTGCCACGTGGGTACAGTTCCGCCTGCTCGGCAAGCAGGTCCGCTATGCGTAGCGTGCGGGCCGCGCCGACTCGGAAAACGGGATGGTTCGGTATTGCGCTGGTCGCGCTGGTCGGCGTGACGATGGTCCTGCCCTTCCTCTACATGGTCACCACCTCGCTCATGGACGAATTCGAGGTGTTGCGCTATCCCCCGGTCATCCTGCCAGCCCACCCGCGGTTCGCCAACTACGCCGGTGCACTCACCGCGCTCCCGTTCTGGCGCTTCTTCGTGAATTCGGGAATCGTCTCTATCGCGGTCGTCTCGGGGCAGGTTCTCACGAGTGCTGCGGCCGCATACGCGTTCGCTCGTCTCCGGTTTCCGGGCCGCGACCGCCTCTTTTTTGCCTTTCTCGCGGTGCTGATGGTGCCCGCCGTCGTCTTACTCATTCCCCGCTTCCTGGTCGTGAACGCGTTGGGCTGGGTGGACAGTTACGCCGGGTTGATCTCGACGGAGCTCGTCACGGTGTGGGGGATCTTTCTGTTGCGGCAGTTCTTCCAGACGCTGCCCCGCGAATTGGAAGACGCGGCGCGTCTCGATGGAGCGGGGGAGTGGCAGATTTTCTGGAAAGTCGTGCTGCCCTTGTCGCGGCCGGCCCTGGCCACGCTCGCGGTGTTCGGCCTGGTGGATCAGTGGAAGAGCTTTCTCTGGCCGCTCGTGGTCACGCGCTCGGTTCGGATGCAGGTAGTCGAAGTCGGCATCGCTTCGTTCCACGGCATGTACTACACGAACTGGCCGTATCAGATGGCTGCCGCGGTGACGGCCGTCGTCCCCCTCGTCGTCCTGTTCTTCTTGTCGCAACGGTACTTCATCCGGGGGATTCAGCTGACCGGACTGAAGTGATCGCGCGAAAGCGCAGCGTCCACTCGACGTCCTTCCCGCCGGTTCCTTCCGGCCATTCGATCATCGCATGACCGGTCGGGAGCCGTCTCAGCGCGCACGCCGGGTCCGCAGTTGCGTCCGTGGGCTCGAGCCCGCGCGGCACCGCGATCGTGATGGCGTACCTCCGAGCGTCCAGGTTCACCGATGTCGCCCGGAGCGTGCGCGTCGCACCATCCCAGGTCTCCGCCTTGATGTCCACCGCCCCCTGGACGACATGACGCGTCGTGCCGATCACCTGCGGACGCGCGGCTGCCGGACGAAGCGCCACGACGCGGACCGCGTGTGGATCGATCGGTACCGCCAGCTCGTCGGCGACGTCGGGCAGCGCCGCATCGTTCCAGACGTCGTAGGCATTGCAGCGGTCAGCGGTGATGCCGAGCTCGTGTAGCGACACGCGCCGCGCGCCCGCGTCGTCCTCCCAATTCACCAGTGCGACCGTCCACCATTGCGGCGCCCCCTCCACGACCCACCGTGCGGGCGGCGGGTCGCGTCGCACGCTCCAGAATCCGCCGTCGCCGCCGCCGTCGTACACGCGGATTGCGACCACGTTCTCGCCGCCCCAATCGAGCAGGTGGGCGGGCACGGCATAGCGGCGGAAGGTCCGCCACTCGCTGCGATACGCCGGCGGAAAGTCCCCGCGCTGGCCGACCTTCACGCCGTTGACGAACGTCTCGTCGACGTCGTCCAAGCATCCCAGCTCGAGCCAGACAGGCCGGTCCAGCCGCCCCGCGGTTCGTTCGGGGGAGGGGACCGGGAGCGAGAACCGGGTGCGATACCATGCGGGGCCGTCGTACCCGGGATGCCCGGCCCGTTCCCAGGTGTCCGGTACCCGAATGGGCTCCCACCCGCGGTCGTCGTAGTCCTTCGCGGCAACAGCCGGATCGTCTCCGGTCCGGAACATCCACGGCCCCGTGAGGCGGATGGGGTCGATCGTTTCAGACACGAGCGCCGGTGCGAGCGCTGCATTCGTCGGGCGCACGTCGAGCGCGCGTCCGGTCACCGGGGCCGCCGGGATGACACGCGCGAGGACGGCGAGGCGGTCGACGGGGAGCTTCGGCAGATCGTCGGAGAACAGCGTCATCCCCCCCGAGACCGCGACGATCGAAGCCCACACCCGCGCCTCGTCCAGTGAGAGCGGCGGGCGCACTACGAGGCAGTCGGGATCGTTGAACCAGGTAGCGCGGTGGTAGAAGCTCCGCAGCGCCGCGGCGCGCGCCGGCTCCTGAATGCCGCCCCACGACGCGTCCACGTCGCCGCCGATCCGCATGCCGTTCACCATTCCCACGGCGTGCTGTAACGGCGCGCCGCACCCTAACAGGAACGCGTCCGTTCCCAGCCCCTGGCGGAGCGCCGCGAGGCCCGCCCGGTACGCTTCGGCGTGGGTTGCGCCGCCCCAGTGTGCGTCGCCGCGCGTGGCATACAACAGGAAGTCGATCTTGAGATAGTCGTAACCCCATTCCCCCACGACGCGACGCGCCAGCGCAGCGAGCCAGTCCTGCACTTCGGGATGGCCTCCGTCGAGGGCGAACACCGCGCCGCCCCAAGGCGGGTTGTCCCGCAGCACTACCGCAGATCCTCGTTCGGTGAGGAGCCAGGAGGGATGCGCCGCGGGAATCCCCGAGCGCGCCGTCACGGCGAATGGAGCGATCCACAAGCCCGCCTGAAAGCCGCGCTCGTGGATGCGATCGGTCAGCCAGCGGTGGCCGTGCGGGAACTTCGCGTTCGTCTCCCAATCGCCCGCCGCCCGCTGGTAGCCGTCGTCGAGTTGGATGGTGCGGAGAAACCGCTGGTCGAAGTGCGCCGTGCAGTACTCCAGGTTGGCGATGACATCGCCTTCGGTGACCGTGTCGTACAACCCGTACCATGAGCACCACCCGGCCGGTGCGGGTGCCGCGAAGCGGTCCCGGTCCGCCGGGCCGGGGGCGAGCAGCAATGACAACGCCGAGACGGCATCGCCGGCTGGGGCGTAGCCGATGCGCAGCGTCGCGGCATCGCCGGCGGAGCGGACAGGGCGCGCCGGGAGCCAATCGGAGCGTGCTTCGAGGCTCGTAGAGCTCAAATGGACGGCGGCTTCCCCGGGCTCACCCGGATCGAATGCCAGGGCGAAGCCCCGCCCGCCGCGCGCAAGCCCGAGCGCTCCGAAACTCGTCATCCCCGCCACATCGGGAGGCACGGTCACGACCTGATTGGCGCTCCAGGAGTGATAGCCGTTGACCAGCGCCGTCAGTGCCTCCGGACCCGGCAGCACGGCCTCGGGTGCCAGCAGTCCATAGCGGACTCCCCGGGCAAGGCCTTGCGATCGGTCGGGCGTCAGGGTGACCGTGATCGCGGCCGCCTCCCCGGGCGCGCCGTGCGTGAACGCTGCTTCCACGGCGACCCCGTCCGCCGTCCCCGCCACGACGAGCGCCGTCCCCTCGGGTGCCGAACGACGCGATATGGTGGCATCTTCCAGTCCGGATAGGGGGACCCACCGGTCCCCAAGGCCGACGGCCAACTCGGCGCCGCGCACGAGCGGAACGGGGGCCCCGACGCCGTGGTAGGAAAGGGTCCAGCAACGCTGCGCGTCCAGGCTGAACACGAGGTCACCATCCGCGAAGCGGGGTGTGTGACCGGTACCGCGCCTCCAGGCGTGGGGTCCGAGCAGTGTACCCGAAGCAGTCCCCGAGAGGAGCACAAACGTGCGTCGATCCATCGCGCCAATGTTCACGCTGCTCGCCGCCTTGTCCACGCCGTTGGCGGGCCAGGCCCTGTCGTTCGGATTCGCCGGCACGCTGGGGGGAGACTGGGCGATCGAGGCGGGTGAGTTCGGGCTCGTGGAGCCGGTCGGCCTCGGACCGATCCGCCACGTCTCGGCTTCGGTGCGCGCGGGGTTCTTCGGGGACAATCGGACGTCCATCATCACCCACCAGCGCGGATTCGTGGGAGCGCTCGCCCTGGCCATGCGCAGCGGCACGTTCCATTTCTTCGAGGTCGGCGGTGAAGGCGCGAGCGCCACATTGATCGGGGCCGACCTGACGCTGGAACTGTCGGGGTACCTCGCGTCGCGGTCGCCCTTGCCGGAAGGCAAGCGCTGGCGAGCGGTGGCGATCCTGCCGGCGCTGCGCGTTGGCCAGGAGGACCAGGTCACGTTTGCACTGCTGATCGGGCCCACGTGGTTTTACGGTGACGTCCAGCGCGTGCACGCGTTTCTCGGCGTGCGGATTGAAGTACCGCTGGCGCACGGCCAAGGGGGTCCCTAGGTTAGCGACGTAATGCCAGGCTCGACCCTCGAGTCACCTCC
>JBGPIW010000152.1:0-6096 GCA_041485045.1 Gemmatimonadota bacterium
CTCGAAGCGATCGCTGTAGTCGAGGTCCCGGCTGATGATCGTGCGCACCGAGTCCAGGCTGGCCTGGCTGCCGGGAAGGACAACGAGCCCCGGCCGCACACCAGGCCGGTACACGATGCCGATCCGGACTCCGCGGTCGATCGCGGACGTGTCCTGGGAAGACAGGCGGTCGGGCGGACGGGCGGCCAATACCCCCGCAAGGAGCAGCAGCCGTCGAGTCGCCCTCATTGCCGCTTCCCCGAGAAATAGAACCGCACGAAGAGCACGTCCGGCACCCAGCCATCCGGCAACGACCCGAACGCCTTGAACCGCCCCGCCTCCTCGATCGCCCCTTGCGCCTCCAGATCGAACGCGAAATTCCCAGATCGCTTCACGAACTGCAGATCGGTGACGCTGCCATCCCGGTGCACCATGAAGCCGACTTCCGCTTCGAGCGGCGTATTGTCGAGCGGCCGCTGCCAGCGGCGCAGAACCTGGGACACGATGTTCTGGAGAAACTCGGGGAACGGAAACTCGACGCCTTCGGTGCTGACGGTGGCGGCGTCGCTTCCCGTGCTCGGGGCTTCGCCCGGCACTCGAGGCGCGGGCGTGGAGCGCGGCGCGGCTTCCCGCCGCTTGGTATCGGCGACCGGCGGCGGAGCGGCGGATGAGGCCGTGTTCTTCGGCACGGGCTTCGCGGCCGGCGCCGGGGGTTCTTTGGGCGCCGCCTCCCGCTCGACAGCGGGTGGCGCGGGCCGCTGGTCGGGGGTGAAATCCGGCGCCGCGACGAGTCGTACGCGATAGGTTGGCGGCGCCGAGCGCGCGCCCGAGGCGGAGGCGAGGAAGACGGTCAACGCGACACCGTGTACGACGACGGTCCCGACCAGCCCGAGCGGGACGTTCATGACGACGCGCTCGTGGCGACTCATGGGCCCGTCGCCTCAGGCTCGGCGACGAGCCCGACGTCGGTGACACCGGCGGCGCGAATCACCGCGAGGACCTGCACCACAGACCCGTAGGGGACGCGGCTGTCGGCACGGAGGTAGACGCCCGTGGGATGGCGGCTGCGCACGAACGCCGGGAAGGTGGCCCGGAAGTCCTCATAGGACAGCGACGATTGGTCGAGAAAGACTCGTCCGGTGCGATCGACGGTCACCACGAGGCCGGACTTCGGCTCGATGGGCCGCACTTCGGCGCGCGGCAAGCGGACATCGACGCCGCCCTGCATGATCGGCGCCGTAATCATGAAAATGATGAGGAGCACGAACGCCACGTCGACCAGGCTGGTGACGTTGATGTCGGCGTTGAGCGGTAGCTCGCCATGCCCGCGCAGACCGCCGCCACCCACCAGTCCGGCCACCGGCTAGAGCCTCCCCTCGCGGGCCAGCGTGCCGATGATCTCCTGGGCGAATCCCTCCATCTCACCCGCGAACAGCCCGAGCCGGTTCACGTACAGGTTGTACGACATGACCGCCGGAACCGCCACGGCCAATCCCGCGACGGTCGTCACGAGCGCTTCGGCGACTCCGGGTGCCACCGCCGCGATGTTCCCCGACCCGCCGACGGCGATCCCGATGAACGCGTCCATCACGCCCAGCACCGTCCCCAGCAAGCCGAGCAGCGGGCTCACCGACCCGAACGTGGCGAGCCACGGGATGAAGCGCGCGGCGGCGTCCCGTTCCGCGGCGACCTCTTTGGCGAGGACCATGCGGAGTGCCTCGAGCTGCATCATCGTCAGCGTCGGCGTCATCGAGGGGCCCGCCGGCTCTCGCAAGACGCCAGGTTTCAAGTGCGAAAAGAATTGCACGGCCTCGCGCAACAGGCGGTTATACGGCGAGGGCGGCAACCGCATGGCCGTGTGGTAGGCCTCTTCGAGGCGATTGGCCTTCTCGATTTCCCGCATGAAGCGGTCGGCCTGGCGGCGCACATGACGGAATTGCCACCATTTCAAGATGATGAGATACCAGGAGACCACGGAGAACAGCACCAAGATCGCGAGCACGATCTTCGTCTCGCGGCTCGACGTGAGCACCAGATCCCACGGCGAGGTGGGAATCGCCCGGCCGACTTGGAGAACCACGCTACCCCTCCGCGATCCAGCGCACCGTGCGCGCGAGTCCCTCGGGCAACGCCACCCGGGGGCGCCAGCCGAGCTCGCGCTCGGCCTTCGAGACCTCCAAGGCGCTCCGCAGGATCTCCCCCGCCCGACTCGGGGCCCGCTGCACCGTACTGCCCCGACCGGCGGCCTGGGCGATGAGCTCGGCGAGACGATTGACCGACGTCTCCACCCCCGTCCCGATGTTGTAGGCCCGAGCATCGAGGGACTCGAGGGGCCGCAGGGGCCGTTCCGCGGCGAGCAGGCTGGCCGCGGCCACGTCTTCGACGTACACCAGATCCCGCGTCTGTTCCCCATCCCCGTAGATCGTGATCGGCTCGCCGGCGAGCAATCGCTTCCCGAAGATCGCGACCACACCGGCCTCCCCGTGCGGATTCTGCCGCGGGCCGTACACGTTGCTGTAGCGGAGGGCGACGGCCTCCAGACCGAACAGCTGCGCGAACGTCGCGAGATAGTACTCCGAGGTGAGCTTGGCGGTCCCATACGGAGAGGCCGGCAATTTGGCGGCCGACTCGGGAGTGGGCGTCGGGGCGCCGTCGCCGTAGACCGTGCCGCCCGAAGATGCAAACACGACGCGCCGCACTCCACCGGCGCGCGCCCCCTCCAGCAGGTTCAACAGACCGAGGACATTGATCTGGGCGTCGAACACCGGGTCCTCAACCGACCGCCGGACGTCCATCTGAGCGGCATGGTGGTTGAGGATCGCGAATCCGCCGCTGGCGAGCAGCGTCCGGGCTTCCGGAGAGCGAATGTCCTCCCGCACGAGGGTGGCACCCGCCGGCACGTTCTCGGCTTTTCCCGTCGAGAGATCATCGAGGACGCTGACTTCGTCGCCGGCGGCGAGGTGCGCCTGGACGATATGCGACCCGATGAACCCGGCCCCACCCGAGACCAGCACCCGTCGTTTCATCTGATGAATGAGCGGCGTCTCCGCTCCCACCGGCCCCGGCCTGTCGAGCGGAGCCGGCAGGGCGAGATCAGGAGGGCATCTTCTTGATCAGGCGCACCGGCATGTCGGTTCCCAGGGAGGGATTCGACATGCCGACGACGATCGTCGACGCGGTGTGCTCTCGGGTATGCACCACGAGGAGCTGCACCCGGACTTCCTCAGATCGGGCGCCGACTTCCCCCGAGGCCGGGCGGTAGGCCTCGAACATGTCGCCCATCGACACGCCGTCGGCGCGTCCCTTGTCGATGAACAGGACTTGGAGCACGCTCGCCAGCACATGCTCGTCCCGCATGGCGATCAAGTGCCCCTCGAGCCCCTGCTCGACCGCGGCCGGCCGGACCGGGCCCGGGTCTTTGAACGGCTCCAGCGGGAGCGCCAGGTTCCCATCCCGGATGCGACCGAACTGCATGATGACCACAGCCAGGACTTGCTGCTCCTGGATCGCCACGACCCGCGCCACTCCCTGCGGCACCACGACGTCGCCCCACGGGACGAGCGGCCGGTCGATCCGCGCAATGAGCAGGGAGTCCCCTACGTGGTAGGACGCCTGCGCCGGCGGCACGATGGCGATCTCCTCGAACTGCCCCGCCACGCCCGGATCGGTGAGGACCGGAATCGATGGTTTCGCCGTATTCCCGACCACGCGCGCCCAAGGCAGCTGCTCGCCCTCGGTCAGGAACCCGGACGAATAGAACTCACCGCGCCGGACGGGTCGATAGATCTGGTGCGCGTAGCGGCGCAGAACGTCCTGTACCTGCTGTTCCTTGGTTTTCTGCCGATCGAAGATCGTTCCCGGCCCTTCGGGCTCGGGCGGAGGGGCGGGAACGATGCCCTGAGCCGTGTCGGCCGCAATCGTATCGGCGACGCCCTGCGGGACCGTCTGTGCGGTATCACTCGGAGCCTCGGCGATGCCGCCGAGATCGAGCACCTCGCCAGGGTAGATCCAGTGGGGATCTTCGACGACCGCCGTGTTGCGGCGGTAGATCTCCGGCCACAACAGCGGATCGGCGAAGTATTGCTGCGAGATCGACCAGAGGGTTTCACCGCGCGCCACGACGTGACTGCCGGCGGCGGGGGCGGCCATGGTGGAATCCTGCGCGGCGAGCACCGCCGCCACGGGCAGGGCGACCACCACGGCCGCCACGATGCGGCTAGAACGGCAGATCGTCGTCCTCCTCATCCAGCGCCTCCGGGAACGCGTCGAGCGACTCGGGCTTGCCTTCCGGCGCCACCTTCGCCGTGGCCTTGGCGCGCGAGTAGTCCCCTGACCCCTCACTTCCGGCGCCTCGGGGCGACAACAGGATCACTTCGCGGGCAATGATCTCGGTGACGTAACGGGTCTGCTTTTCCTTGTCTTCCCAGGTGCGGTACTCGACCCGCCCTTCGATGTAGACCTTGTCGCCCTTCTTCATGTACTTCTCGGCGAGATCGGCGAGCAGGGATCCTTTGTTGTTCCAGCAGATCACCCGATGCCACTCCGTTTTCTCTTGCTTCTCGCCGTTTTGGGCGGTCCACTGGCGACTGGTGGCCAGGGACAGGTTGGCCACGCGGGACCCGTTATTCGTGCTGCGCACTTCCGGATCGGCCCCCAAATTGCCGATCAGCGTGATCTTGTTCAGGCTTCGGCTCACAACTGCCTCCGGTCTTTGGGCGGGCGGGGGCCAAGGATGCCCCAGATTATATGACCCGCAAGTCATTCTGTCAATCAAAGATACGCCACTTGTACCATTCCTATGCAACCGGTCCAACTGCCGGAATGGCGGCCCGCAAGATCACTGCGTCCTCCACCGGCCGACGGTAGTACCGGCTGCGACGACCGACATCGTGGAACCCGAACGACTGGTACAGCCGCTGCGCCGCGAAGTTCGACTCGCGAACTTCGAGGAACGCTTCTCGTACGCCCGCGGTGGAAAAGACAGCGAGGAGCCGCCGCACCAACGCCGCCCCGATGCCGCGACGCCGGGCTGGCAGCGTCACCCCGAGGTTGAGAATCTCTCCCTGATCGAGCAGCGCGCGGCCCACGACATAGCCGACGATTCCACCATCCTCGGCGACGAGCACGTGCATGCCGGCTTTCAGGCAATCGTCGAAGTCGCCTCGAGACCAGGGATCGGTAAAGGCGATGCGTTCGATCGCGACCAGGGCCGGTAGGTCAGCTGGCTGGACCGGACGGATGCGGCAGCGGGCGTCCGTGACGCGCCTCCCAGCGAGCCTGAGCCTCTGCAGGGCGGCCGTAATCCGGCTCCGCCGCAGAGGAGTCGGCGAGCATCCGACCCACATCCACCCGCCCGTGCAGAGCGAGCAACGAGACCGCTGCGGGTTGGAGGCTCATCGTGTCGAGCGGCGGGGCTCCCGTCCACCGCTCCATCTCGGCTGCGTAGCGCATGGCGCCGTCACCGACGGCGACGCGCGGGCGCAGCGGACTGCGGGAGACGAGCTCTTCCGGCGTGCACACGCCGGGGAGCACCACAGTCTCCACTCGAGTAGGGTGTACGACGTACACCGCGGCGAACACCTGACCGCGTAACGCGTCGAAACAGACCGCCACGGGTACGGACCCGAGCACGGTGGTGGCGCCCGCAGCCGCCGCCAGCAGCGACGGGACGGCGAGCAGCGGCAAGCCACGCTCCTGGGCAAGCCCCTTCGCCGCCGCCCAGCCGATGCGCAAGCCGGTGAAGCTCCCGGGCCCGTCGGCGATGACGATTCCGGCGAGTCCCCCTGGACGAGCGCCAAGGGGAACGAGCGCACGGTCCACCAGGTCAATGATCTGGGCCGCCTGAGCACGCGGCCCGGTTATGACGGTGACGCTTTCCGCGACCGGCGGCGTCCCAACCGCGACCGACGCCACGGCGGTCGCGGTATCGATGGCGAGCCACCGATCGCTCACTTCTCCTCCAGGATCCGGTAGGCAGGATCGGTGTCGTGACTCAACATGAAGTACCGGTCGAGTGGCGGCATCATGTGGCCCGCTTTCTCCGGCCATTCCACGAGGAGGATGGCCCGCTGCACGAGGATGTCATCCAGACCCAGTTCGCGGGCCTCCTGGGACGAC
>JBGPIW010000153.1:0-6081 GCA_041485045.1 Gemmatimonadota bacterium
GCGACGGCGTTCGCCTACCAGGACATTTTCCAGAGCGCGCGCGACCTGCTGGCGGGCGCGCGGCGCGGGACGCTCGATGCGGCGGCTGTCGAAGCGCACGTGCTTACGCTCACCATGCCGCAGCTCATCCGGCACATCCAGATCATGAATGAGGGCCTGCGGCGCTCCGGCACCCAGGCCTACGTCAAGGTCGGGACGAGCGGCACCGGGGGGATGGGGTTCAACATTCCCTACACCCACTCCGAAGAGCGTCCCAGCCGGACGCTGCTGACCAAATCGGCGGTGGCCGGCGCGCAGTCCCTGCTGCTCTTTCTCATGGCGCGGACCCCGGGCGCACCCGCGACGATCGAGGTGAAGCCGACGGCCACGATCGCGTGGCGCGAGATCGGTGCCGGACCGGTGTGGCGGAAGGGTCGGGCCATCCCGCTGGTGGATTGCGAGGAGCCGGTCGCGACCGACCGGGCGTTCGCCGACGGGGCGGTCGTGTGGCGCGATCTGGGCCGGCCGCTCGAAGGGGTGTACATCGATACCGGCGAAAACGGGCTGTTCGCGCGCGACGAGTTCGCGACCGTGACCGCGCTGGGCCAGATGGAGTTCATCACACCCGAAGAGGTCGCCGACTACGTGGTGTTCGAGCTGGAAGGCCGGCCTACCGGTCGCGACATCGTCGCGGCGCTCGATAGCGCTACCGCCGGCCCCACCTACCGGGCGGGCATCCTGCGGGCCGCGGCGCTCGAGCGGCTGGATGCGCTGGAGCGGGAACGGGGTCGGTCGGTGGCATACGAGATGCTCGGGCCGCCGCGGCTCACCAAGATGCTGTACGAAGCACAGCTGTGCGCGTTGCTCGTGCCGACTGTGCGCGCCCTGGCCGCCGCGGAGCCGCCGGACCTGGCGGAGCGCGCCCACACCCTCATCCGGCGAGACGAGGCGTTGCGCCGCCGGATTCTCTCGGTTGGACTCCCGATCCTCACCCCGGACGGATGCAGCGTCTACCGCGGGGCGACGGTCATCGTGTCGCCGGCGGGTCCGGGAGATCCGCTCGCGGCCGCGCCGCGCGGTTGGGTGGATCTGCGGCCCGCACAGCTTGCGCTCTGGATCAGGCGGGCGGGGGAGATGGTGCGTCAAGCGGCCGCGCGACCCGGGCCCGGACCGGGAGCCTCCGGCAGCGACGTGGACTGGACCGCGATCGATCCGGATCGTCCGATCGACCCGGCGGCGTTTGCCACCTGGGTATTTCGGTTCGAGGATCGCGGCGAACGGATCAAGCGCTAAGCCCATGTCCGAATTCGCGAGCCTGGAGCGATGCCTGGGCGCGATTGGCACCACCTTTCGCCTCATGCGCTACTACCCGCCGACGCATCCGGCGGTGCAGGAGGCGATGCGCCTCGTGGCGACGAACCTGCCCGGCGTCGCCGCGATGGGAACCGTCGAATGGAAGGTCGGTGCGACCGGGATGCACTGGCGGGGCATGCACGTCCTGCCGCGCAATGCACAGCTGTCGGAGCTCGCGTCGCTCCTGTTCGCGCGCGGCATCCGCGCCATCCAGCTGCATCCCGGGGCGACACCCGATCACATCGTCGCCCTCTACGGGGTGGCCACCGGCACGACCCCGCACGACGATGCCTCGCTCGGTCGCGTGACGCTGCAGACCAATCGGCGTCCGGCTGCGCCGCGCCCCTCGACGGGGCAGCTCTATCCCACCCTCTCCGACCGGCTGTCGCCGGCCGAGGAGGCTCCGAAATGGCAGCGTAGCCAGCCGGAAGGCCGGCGCCCCTCGGGGATGTTCCGGCCGGACGCGCTCCCGCCGGATGTGGAGAGCCGCCGGTTGGTGGGCGCGTTGCTCACGGCGGACAGCCCCGAAGGCTTGCAAGCCGCCGGCGAACGGCTCCAGGGGCTGGTGGCGTCGGTGCTCGAGCTGCGCGACATCGCGCTCGTCGCCGAGATCATTACTGGCCTCGACCGCGCGCTCTCGCGCATTACGGACCAGACGACCGTCGACCGGCTCGGCGCGGTGGGCGAGGCGCTCGCCCAGCCGATGCTCGTCGAGCGGATGGTGTCGCGGTTGGGCGAACCCCGCATTCCTCCGACGGAGCGGGGCTACCTCGTCGGCGCGGTCGGTGCGCTGGCGACGCTGACGGTCCCACCGATGCTGCGGGCGTATCTTGTCGCACCAGCCGAGCTGCGCGAGCCGTATCGGGCCGCGATTCGAGCCGCGGCGGACCGGGCGATGGAGCCGCTGGAAGCCGCGATCACCGATGCGGACGACACCGTGGTGGCCACGGCGGCCCACTTCATGGGGTTGACCGGGAGTCCCGAAGCGATTCCGTTGCTGGCGGGGCTCATGCGCCATGCGACGGACGCCGTGCGGGAAGCGGCGCTCCACGCCATGGCGGAGATTGGGGGCAAGGAGATCGCGCGGCCCGCCGTGGCGGCACTGCGCGACGACAGTGCGGCGGTGCGGGCCGCCGCGACCCGCGTGATCGGCGTCGGCGGTGACCCGACCGCCACCACGGCCCTGGTGCGGCGGTTGGAGCATGAAGAAGATGAAGGGGTACTGGCGGGGATCCTACTCGCCATTGGCCGGCTGGCGGATTCCGAGGCCTTGGGTGTGCTCGCCAAGTATGCGGAGCCGGGCGGTTTCCTGAAGCGCCGCACACCCCACCTGCGGGCCGCCGCGATCGAGGGGATCGGTCACATTCACAGCACGGAGGCACGGGCGTTGCTCGAACTCTATAGTCACGATAAGGAACCGACGGTCCGTCGGGCGGCGGAGGCCGCGCTACAATGACCACCCGCACCCAGCCATCTACCGACACGGCCCTGACCACCGCCATTACGCGCGAAGTCGGCAAGCGCGTGGTGGGGCAGGAGACGATGGTGGAGCGCCTGCTGATCGGCCTGCTTACCGGCGGACATATCCTGCTCGAAGGGGTGCCGGGGCTCGCCAAGACCCTTGCGGTGCGAACCGTCGCCGAGTGCCTGCACATCGCCTACTCGCGGATCCAGTTCACCCCGGACCTCCTGCCGGCTGACGTGATCGGCACGATGGTGTTCGATCAGCGCACGCAGGAGTTCTACGCGCGCAAAGGGCCGCTCTTCGCGAACCTGGTGCTGGCCGACGAGATCAACCGCGCCCCGGCGAAGGTGCAGTCGGCCCTGCTCGAGGCGATGCAGGAGAAGCAGGTCACGATCGGCGTCGAGACGTTCTTTCTCGGTGAGCCGTTCGTGGTGCTCGCCACGCAGAATCCGATCGAGCAGGAAGGCACGTATCCACTCCCCGAAGCGCAGCTTGACCGCTTCATGCTGAAGGTGCGGGTGGGATATCCGACGCGGGATGCGGAAAAGGAGATCGTGGCCCGCATGGCGTCGGGGAGGCCGATCGAGGTGACGCGCGTCGCCCAGGCGGACGATCTGCTGGCGGCGCGCAGCGCCGTGGCCGAGCTGTTCATGGACCAAAAGGTGGTGGACTACATCGTGGACGTCGTGCGCGGGACGCGGGAGCCGCAAGCGGTCGGCCTGCCGGAGCTCAAGCCCCTGATCGCCTTCGGGGCGAGCCCTCGGGCGTCCATCTATCTCGCTCAGGCCGCCCGCGCCCACGCCTGGCTCCGGGGCCGCAACTACGTGCTCCCCGAAGATGTGCAGGCGATGGCGCTCGATGTGCTGCGCCATCGCGTACTGCTCACCTTCGAGGCCGAAGCCGAAGATCTCGACGCCGATCGCGTGGTCGCCAAACTGCTGGAGGCGGTGCGGGTGCCGTGAAGCAGCCGGTCGGCCAGGAGCGTCGGGAGCGCCGGCGCGACGATGTCCCCCCGACTCGCGCGCGGCGGCGGCGGGTTCCTCCCGAGGTCCTGAAGCAGGTTCAGGAGATCGAGCTCCGGACCCGCGTGCTCGTGAACACGGTCCTCACCGGCGAGTACCGCTCCGTGTTCCGGGGGCAGGGCATCGAGTTCGCGGAAGTGCGCGCCTACCAGGAAGGCGACGACTTCCGCTCCATCGACTGGAACGTGTCGGCCCGGTTCGCGCACCCCTTCGTGAAGAGCTATGCCGAAGAGCGCGAGCTGACGCTGCTCCTCATCGTGGACCAATCGGGGTCGCTGCGCTTCGGCCAGCCCCAGTCCAAGTCGGCCCTGGCGGTGGAGGTCGCGGCGGTGCTGGCGCTCGCCGCGGCCCGGCACAACGACCGGGTCGGCGCGTTGATGTTCGCCGATCGCGTCGAATATGTGATCCGGCCCGCCAAAGGCCGGGACCATGCGCTGCGGGTGATCCGCGACCTGCTGGCCTTCGCGCCGCGCGGCCGCGGCACCAACCTCGCCGAAGCGTTGCGCTACGCGGCCAAGTTGCTGCGGCACCGGGCGATCGTCGTGGTGCTCTCGGATTTCCGCGCGGAAGGGTGGGAGGATCCGATGGCGCGGCTGGCCCAGCACAACGATCTCGTGGCGATCACGATCGACGATCCTCGCGAGCTCGCCTTCCCCGACGCCGGTTGGGTGGATTTTTCCGACGCCGAGACGGGGCAACGACTCCTGCTCGACACAGGCCATCCCGCGACGCGTGCCCGGCTGCGTCTCTCGGCGGAGCGGCTGATCGCCGAGCGGGGCCGCAAGCTGCAACAGGCCGGGGTCGCCCGCGTCAACCTGCGGACCGACGTCCCGTATGGGGTGGCGTTGCGCCGCGCGTTCCACGCCCGGGCGCGCCGCCTCAAACGGTGAGCATGGCCGTTCTCCGGGTCGCCGGGACGATTGCCGCGGTCTGGATCCAGAGCCCGCCGGCACAGGCGGGGTGGACGGTCGCCCCGTTTCGGGCGAGCGTCGGCGACACCGTCTGGCTGGAGCGGCGCTTCGCGTTGCCGGGCGGGTGGCGAGTGCGTCCGGGTAAGCTGCAATCGAGCGACGACGTGGAAGCCCTCGCCGAACCGATCGTGCTGCGTCGCGGGGGTGACTGGGTAGTGCGGTACCCGGTGGCGGCGTGGGCTCCGGGATCTCACACCGTGCTGCTCCCGCCGGTGTGGCAACTCGGACCCGACGCCCAGGCCGACTCGACCCTCAGCGGAACGGTGACGTTCGTTCTGACCAGCGTGATTCCCGACAGCGTGACGGCGCCGGCCCCCCGACCAGCGCTCGCGCCGTTGCGCTCTGCCGAGCGGGATCCGCGCCTGCCGATCCTCGCGGTGCTGGTCGTCGGGGCCGGGCTCGCCGCAGGCATCTGGTGGCGCCGCCGGCCGCCGCGGCCCCTTCCGGGTCCGGACCACGCGTCGCCCGCCGCGGCGGTCGCCGATCGGCGTTGGATCGACGCCGGGGAAGCGAAGGCAGTCGCCGCGCGCGCCGCGGGGAGGCTGCGCACCGCGCTGGCCCGCACCGTGCCGGAAGCGCACCTCGGCCTCTCCACGACGGAATGTCTCGCCGTCGTCAGCAGCCGCCGGCCGCAGGTCCCGGTGGCGGAGTTGGGGACGGTGCTGGGCGCTCTCGATCAGGTGGCCTTCGCGGTGACGCCCGGCGTCGACGTCGCGTCTCTGGCGAAGCTGGCCGGCACGCTGGAGGAGCGGCTGGGGCGATGAGCTTCGCGCGACCCTGGGTGCTCTTCCTGCTCCTCGCGCTACCGCTGTGGTGGTGGCTCCGCTCCCGCCGCTTGGGCCGGCTCGCGGGGACGGTGCTGTCCGATGCACGCCCCGCTGCGGCGATCGTGCAGCGGCTGTGGCTGGCGCGCGTCCCGGTGGCGTTGCGCAGCCTCTGCCTCGCGGCCTGGATCGTGGCCGCGGCCGGTCCGCGGATCGGCGCGGCCAAAGCCGAGGTGCGGAGCGAGGGGATCTCGATCGTGCTCGCGGTGGATCTCTCGAGCAGCATGCTGGCCGAGGACTTCACTCCCGACAATCGGCTCGACGTGGCGAAACGGACCGCCATCGACTTCGTCCGAGCGCGGTCGTCCGACCGCATCGGGCTCGTCGCGTTCGCAGGGCAAGCGCTGACCCAGGTCCCGATCACCAACGACCACGTCGTGCTCGAAACCGCGCTCCAAGATATGCATATCGGTACGCTCGAAGACGGCACGGCGATCGGGACGGGGATCGCTACCGCGGCCAACCGC
>JBGPIW010000154.1:0-6002 GCA_041485045.1 Gemmatimonadota bacterium
CCGCGCATCACCTACGTGCATTTCCACGGCGAGGGATCGGCGCTGGACCTGGCGCGACGGCTGGATCGCGTGCTGGCCCGGACGGCGACCCCGCGCGGCATGGCCGCCCCCGCCTCCGCGCCGGTCACGATCGACACGGCGCTGGTATTCGGATCGCTCGGCGCGCGGGGTCCGGCGAGCGGCAACGTCGCGCAGGTGAGCCTCGTGCTCGTGACGGCACCGGTGACGTTGCACGGCCAGACACTCCCCGCACTGCTGGCCGCGGGCAGCCCGATAAACGTCCAGGCGGTATCCACCGACCGCTTCGTGGCGACCGGGGATTTCGCCGTGACGGGGGACCGGCTCGCCCCGCTGACCGGGGCGCTGACAGCGGCGGGCATCACTATCACGAGCGTGCACAACCATCTCGTGGGCGAAGCGCCGCCGCTCTATTTCGTCCATTTCTGGGCCGATGGGCATGCGCTCGAGGTCCTGGCCGCGCTCGCCGCCGCCATCGACTCGGCTCGAGCACCGGCCGCGCGCTAGCTAGTGGCGGCGGCCGCCGCCCAACATGTCTCCCATCGCTTTCTCGGTGTAACCCGCCGGCGGCTGGAAAGCGGCGTCCGCGGGCGGGCCACGCTGCAGCGCTGTCACGACCATCGACCCCTTGGGCTGCCCGTTCTCGAAGTTGGTTGCCTTGAGCAACCCGTACCCCTGCGCCAGCATCGTCGCCAGCGGTCCCCAGCCTTGGATCCGTTGCTGCATCGTCTGCCGCTGTTGCTGCATCCCCATCATGCCGGCCATGTCGCCGATGCCGCCGTTGAGCATCATCCCCACGCCCCGGGCGAGACACACCTCACCTGTCTGGTGCTTGCCGTCGTTCGTTCCTTCGTACGCATAGACCTGGCAGGTCACGCCTGCCACAACTTCGCTGCGCCCGGTGGGGGTGATCGTCCCCTTGGGCCCTTCCGGGTGGCCGGCCGAATCGGCGCCGCGATGGGTCATGCCCGGCATCCCCTTCGCCATCCCCGCCAACCCCTGCATCATCTGCCGCATCATCGCCAGGTTGATGACGGTGTAGGTCTTCTCTTCGGCGTTCAGGATGGTCATCGTCCCGGCAGTGGAGTCGACGATCATGCCGCCCCCGGGTTTGCCGCTCTCAGCGGCCATGAACGCCGTCTTTCCGGGCTTGGAGAGCTGCGTGATCTCCGTCGTCCGGCCGGCCTCGTCGTGGACGGTGAAACGGATCGTCCCCTGAAACGCCTGCCCCGCCGCCCGCGACGGGACGACGCTCCACGTCAGTCCCAGCGAGACGACAGCGGCTAGCACGGCACGTCGCATCGTATCCCCCTTCGGTTGATGGCCCTGCGCGCCTTGGCCGGCTCCAGCCGCGGCGCTACACTCCAGCAGCGTGAATCAGACAACGTTTCCGGCAGCCACGGAGCTGCACGCCGCCGTCCTGCTCGCGGCGATTACGTTGGGCTTGGCCCTCGTCTGCGGCCTGCTGTATCACCGCTACCGCAAGCCGTATCTCGGCTGGCTGGCCGCGGCCTGGCTCCTGTACCTGCTGCGGGTCGGCGCGATCGCGAGTTTCCTGGCGACACGTCAGTGGTCGTGGCTTTATTGGCACCAGGTGCTGACCGGCTGGACGGCGCTCGCCCTGTTGTGGGCGGCCCTCGTCTTCTCCCACCAACTCGACTGGCGCCGCCGCTATGCCCTGGTCGTGCTGTTTCCACCCGCTTGGTCGTACATCGCAATCTACCGGCTCGACAACTTCCTGTTGGCTGCAGGTCCCGCCGTCCTCTTCCTGAGCCTCGTCACTGTGTGGACCGGGTGGACCTTCCTGCGCTACTACCGTCGCGTTCGGGCGACGGGCGCGGCGCTACTCTCGGGTGCCCTGCTGTTGTGGGGCCTGCACCATCTCGATTACCCGTTCCTGCGGGCCCGCGGCGCGTGGAGTCCGTGGGGATACTACCTCGACATCCTCTTTCTGTTCGCCACGGGGGCGGGGATTCTGATGCTGGTGCAGGACGAGCTGGGCCGCGGCGTGGCCGCCCTCTCGGCGCTCTCGGGGGATCTGCAGCCGCGTCGCGACGCCACCGACAGCTTGGGCACCCTGCTGCAGCGCCCGCTCGCGCTCCCGACGGTGGGCGGCAGCGCCATGATCGCGCTGGACGGCGATGGCGTGCGCTGCCTCGCCGGAGCGGGCGCGTGCGCCGGGTGGGACGCCGCCCCGCTTCCCGCCCGCGCCGCGGAGGCGGCGCTCGCAGCCATCCGGAGCGGGCGGCCCGCGTTCCTGCGCGACTGGCCCGACCCGCGGCCTGGCGGGCGGACCTTCCCCTATGCCGCGTTGTTGCCGGTGTGGCGCGGCGGCTCGGCCACGGGTGCGCTGCTCCTGGTGGGCGACGCCCGCGACCCGTTTACGGCGCTCGATGAGAGCTTCCTGCGTGCCCTGGGGAGCCAGATCGGCGCCGCACTCGAGAACGCGGACCTGTATCGGCGACTCGAAGCCCGCACCGCGGAGCTGGCGCGGCTCTCCACCGGCATCATGGAGCAACAGGAAACCGAGCGGCGTCGCCTGTCGCTCGAGCTGCACGACGAAACCGCCCAGGTGCTGGCCGCGGTGAAGCTCGAACTCGGCCTGCTCGCCGAGCGGCTCGAGCCTGAGCTCGCGAGGCGCGTCGCGCGCACCGTCGAGCTCATCGACGCCGGGATGCAGAGCGTGCGGAGGGTCACCGAGCAGCTGCGCCCGTCGCTGCTCGACGACCTGGGCCTCGTGCCGGCGCTGCGCTCCCTCACCGAATCGTTCGCGGAGCGGGCGCGGATGACGGTGTCGCTCGAGGCGCCCGCGCAGTTGCCGGACCTCGGCCGCGACATGGAGCTCGCGTTGTTCCGCGCGACGCAGGAAGCGCTGTCCAACGTCGCGCGGCACGCGGCCGCCACGACCGTTCGCGTCCGCCTCACGAATGGCGCGCGCCGGATTACGCTCGAGATCACGGATGACGGGACCGGGCTCCCCGCCGGGTTCGACCTCGCCCGCGCCGAACGGGATGGGCATCTGGGCCTCGCCGGCATCCGGGAGCGCATCGGCGCGCTGGGTGGGACCGCGGACATCACCGGGGCGCCGGGGGACGGGGTGTGCGTCCGCCTCCAGGTGGCCCTCGACCCCGGGGAGGTGTCGTGACCCCACCGATTCGCGTGCTGGTGGCGGACGATCACGCGGTGGTGCGCCAGGGGATCCGGCACGTCCTCGAGGAGGACCCCGGACTGCGGGTGGTCGCCGAAGCGGCCACAGGCGACGAAGTCCTGGAGCGCGCGGCGCGCGAGCGGCCCGACGTCGTGTTGCTCGATCTCACCATGCCGGGTGCCACGGGGCTCAACGTGGTTCGTGCGCTGCGGGAACGGGTAGCCGACACCCGCGTGCTCATTCTCAGCGTACACGACGACCGGGAGTACGTGCTCGAGAGCGTGCGCGCCGGCGCGCACGGATACCTGCGCAAGGACTCGAGCCCCGCCGACATCCGGCAGGCGATCCGCGCCGTGCACGGCGGGGACTCCTTCTTCAGTCCCCCGGTGGCCCGCCACCTGGCCGCGGCGGTCCAGGATGGCGCTTCCCCGGCAGCGCTGGAGGAGCTCACGAGCCGGGAGCGTGACGTGCTGATTCGGATCGCGCGCGGACTCACGAACCGCGAGGCGGCCGGAGAGCTCGGCATCAGCGTGCGCACGGTCGAAGCTCATCGCGACAGCCTGATGCGGCGGCTGCGCATTCACACCGTGGCGGGGCTCACCCGGTTCGCGATCGAGCGGGGCCTGCTCGGCGAACGGGCCCCGTGACGCCCGCTCGCGCGGCGGCGTCGCGCGCGCGCACCGCCTGAGGGGCACGCGCAACACCTCGGAAGCCTAGACTCCCGCGCATTCGGGAGCAGATTACCGCCATGCGCGACACGCCACCCGCCGAGATTCCCGCCGCTCCGGCGACGACGCCAGCGGCGCCGCGTCGCTCGCGCAGCGGGCCGGTGCTGCAACCGCGCTTCGAGCTCGGCGAAGGATCCAGACGTCCCTTGCGATTCAGTCTCGAAGGAAAAACCGCGATCGTCACCGGTGCCGGCCTCGGCATCGGCCGGAGCATCGCGTGGATTCTGGCCGAGCACAACGCCAAGGTCATGGTGCTCGACCTGGACGGCGGTCCCGCGGAGGAGACGGCGGCCGGCATCCGCGCCGCCGGCGGGGCCGCGCACGCCTTCGTCTGCGACGTGACCGACGATGCGCTGGTGCGCCGCACGTTCGATCAGATCGCCGCCGAGCACGGTGGCATCCAGCTGCTGGTGAACAACGCGGGGATCTCCCACGTCGGCACCGTCGAGACGACCACCGCCGACACGCTCGACCGGCTGTATCGCGTGAACGTGCGCGGGATGTTCCATTGCCTCCAGGCGGCGATCCGCCACATGCTCGCGAGTGGCGGCGGCGCGATCGTCAATATGGGGTCGATCGCCTCGCTGATCGGGGAGGACGAGCGCTTCGCCTACGGCATGAGCAAGGGTGCCGTGCTCGCGATGACCAAGTCGGTGGCGGTGGATTACGTGAAACGCGGCATCCGCTGTAACTGCGTCTGCCCGTCGCGCATCCACACGCCGTTCGTGGACGGCTTCCTGGCGCGCAATTATCCCGGGCGGGAAGCGGAGATGTTCGCGAAACTCTCGGCCTATCAGCCGATGGGCCGGATGGGCAAGCCGGTGGAGGTCGCGGCGCTAGTGCTCTACCTGTTGTCCGACGAAGCGTCCTTCGTCACCGGGCAGGCGATGCCGATCGACGGCGGGGTACTGCGCTAGGCGCGGCGGTACAGGAGCAGGCGGTAGGATTTGTACTTCTTGAAGTTGGCGCCGTTGCGTCGCCCGCTGAAATGCTTGTCCTCGTAACGGCGCATCGACTTCCGGAATTTCCAGCGTACCAGCCGCATCACCCAGGGGTACTTGAGCGTGAGCCGCGCGAGGATCAGCCGGTACGCCGGCTCGATCGCCTCGCGGTAGGCGCCGTCGAGCACGTCGAACGTCGGCGCGATCCCGTCGGTCATGTCCAGATCCGTCACGCGCTGGAGCGGAAATCGGGCGATCGTTTCCCGGAACCGGGGTAGCTCGTGGCCGCCGCCGATCGGGCTCTTCCCCTCCGCCGGCACCCGGAAAATGTCCGTGATCAGGACGTGCCCCTGGGGGTTCAAGAGCGCGAGCGCTTTGGTGAACGCCTCGTCCAGCGGGATGAACAGCAGGCTCTCGCTGAACAGGATCAGGTCGTAGCGCCGGTCGGTCGCGACATCCTGGAACCGGGATTCGAAGATGGTGGCGCGCCCCGCCAGCACCGCTTGGGCCACGCCCGAGAGGACCCCGTTGGGGGACACGCAGTCAACCTGGTAGCCGCGATCGAGCAGCTGGCGCGCGGTGTTCCCCGCCCCGCAACCCACGTCCAGAATGGAGTGGACCCCCGCGGGGATGTGCTGCATCAGGAATTCGGTGTAATGCGCTTGCGCCTGGAACAGATTCCGGGGTTCCACGTCCAGACCCTGGGGCCAGTACCCGTAGTGGAGATCCTGCATGTTGAGGAAGTAGTGCCCGATGAGGAACCCCATCGCCAGGCCGAACTCGCTCGACGGCAGGTTCGCCTGGAATGCCGTCGCGGGAAGCCGAGAGACGAGGAGCGGTGATTCCGGAGTCTGCGTGACGGCGGCCGTGCGTCCCCCCTGGTGAGCAGTGCCCGTGGTAGGAAGCGACGGAGAACCATAACCAAATGGCGGCGCGTGACGCGAGCCCCGTTCTGCCGGGTCGTCGGAACGGGCCCGGGCGCGGGCCCCGTTCCCCTGCTATCCTACGGTAGCGTGCTGCACTCGATGATCGCATCACCCGTCCACCCGATTCGGAGGGTCCCATGGCTTCCGCTTCTCTCACCCGCCGCGCGGTACTGGCGCGGCTCGGCATCGCCGGCCTGTCGTTGCCCGCGGCGTTGCACGGACAGCCCGCATCCGAAGCGCA
>JBGPIW010000155.1:0-5977 GCA_041485045.1 Gemmatimonadota bacterium
CGGTCGATGCAAATGGCGCCGCACCGCTTCGCTGAGGCGCGACGGCTCCACCGGCTTGAACAAGAGATCGGTGAAGCCCGCCTGCAGCGAACGTGCTTCCTCCAATTTGGATTGGAGTCCCGAACAAGCCAGGATGGGCATTTCCCGGCCCGCGGGGGTCGCGCGCAAGCGCCGGCAGAGCTCGATGCCGTCGATATCGGGGAGCAGCAGGTCCTGAATGGCGAGGGCGGGCGCGTGCGCAGCGACCAGCTCCAGGGCCGTGCGCCCATCGGGCGCCTCGAGCACTCGGTACCCATCACTCTCCAACGCGACCCGCATCATTTTCCGGGTGATCGAGTTGTCCTCGACCACGAGGATGGTAGCGGGCCGCTCGCTCACTTCGTTCCTTCAGCGAGGGTGAACGCATAGCCCAGCTGAGTTCCCACCACACGCGCGAAGGTGAGCCATTCCTCAGTGTCGAGACCGGCAGCCCGTGATCCCATCACGAGGGCCCCGGTCGGCCGCGCACCCGCTTGGATCGTCGCGATCATGAGGCTCTGGCTCCCGGACCGGTCCAGGATCTCGTGGCCGGCGGGCTCGGGAAACTGGGACGACGGCAGCGCGAGGACGGGATACTCGCCGACGAGCTGCTCGAGCAGGCTGGCATGGCCGAAAAAGGACTCGGCCATGCTGTCGAACCCGATCGCCGCGCGCAGCGCCATGGTCCCGCCGGCATCCCAGAGGTACAGGGCGCCCAGCGAGATACTGCCGGCCTGCAGGCAATGCGCCAGGATCTCTCGTGCGGCGTGTTCGACGTCGACGGTCTGCGTCAGCAGCCGGGCGATGCCCTCGAGGGCCGACAGTTGAGCGGTCAGACTGGCGTTGCGACGGGTCAGCGTGCCGACTTGGACAACCTGACGCTCCAGCTGCCGCACCACCCGCCGCAGGTGGGCCGTGGTCATGAACTCGTCCGCGACCAAATGTGGCGCGACCCGGTCCGCCGACTCGGTGGCCGCGAGCGCCGCGATCACCTCGCTCAGCTCGGGCGTCCGGACCACGCAGGCATCAGCGCCCACGCGGGTCGCCAGGGCGCGATCCTCTTCCTCGATGTACGCCGAGGACACGAGCACGACGGGGACTCCGGCCAGCCGTGGATCCTGGCGCACGGCCCGGCACAGGCCGAAGCCGTCGAGCGTCGGCATCAGCACGTCGCTGACGATCGCGTCCGGCGGTTCGTGCCGCGCGCGGTTCAGCGCTTCCTGCCCATCGGCGGCGGTGTCCACCACGTAGCCCATCGCCCCGAGTCTGAGCGCCGCCAGCTTGCGCTGCACCGGCTCGTCGTCGACGACGAGCACGCGGCGCCCGAGGGGGCGGGGGTCGCCTCCTGTCCCAGCCGGTGGCAGATAGGCGGCCACGACCTGGAGCAAGCGCGACGGTTCGACCGGTTTGGCGAGGAAGTCATGGAATCGGGCGGTGGCCATACCCGATTCTTCGGCTCCCGACAGCATGCCGGACACGGCGATGATCGGCGCGTCGGCGGCTTGTGGCAGGGCGCGGAGCCGTTCCGCGAGCTCGAACCCGGTCATGTCGGGCAGGCGTAAGTCCTGCAGGATCAGCGCCGGTGGGTGGCGTTGGGCCGACTCGAGCGCTTCGCGCCCGTCGCCCGCCTCCTCCACGTGATACCCGGCGGTTTCCAGCGCCACACGAAACATCTTGCGGGTGATCGGGTTGTCCTCGACCACCAGGATGGTGCATGCGCCCATCGGCCCCCTCACGCGACCGACCCCGGCACGCGACCGGAAGCGCGTAACGCTCGGCGAACCGACGCAACCAAGGTGTCCGCCCCAACCGGCTTCTCGAGGAACTCGCTGACCTGGAATTCGGCGGCGACGGCATGCTCGGTAACGACGCTGATCACGATCACGGGGGTCGCCGCGTTTGGCCCGGCGCTGCGGAGCGCGCGGAGCAGATCACGACCGCTCACGTCGGGGAGCAGGAGATCGACCGTGATGGCGTCGTAGCGCTGCTGGCGGAACCGCTCGATGGCGTCGCGCCCCGTCGCGACCCAGTCCACGGCGTACCCGGCGCGCGTGAGGGGCTGCGTCAGCCATCGCCGGTCGGCTGGGTCGTCCTCCACGATCAGGATGCGGGGCGACCCGTGCGGTGCCTGCATGGGCGGCGGGAGCCGAGCGTCGCCATCCGGGGTCGTGCGCGCGATGCGCGGCAGCTGCGCGAAGAAGACGCTCCCCTGGCCGACGACGCTGCGCACCCCCACCTCGCCGCCCTGGCACTCGACGATCCGCTTGGTGAGGGCGAGACCGAGCCCGGTGCCGGGGTACTTCTTCGCCGTGCTGGCGTCGAACTGCTGGAACTCGACGAACAACCGCCCCAGGTCTTCCGGCTTGATCCCGATCCCCGTGTCTTCCACCTCGAGGCGGAACGCGTTCCCGTCCGCGGAGAGGATACGGACGGTCACACGGCCCTCCTCGGGCGTGAACTTGAGCGCGTTCGAGAGGTAGTTGTACAACACCTGCTTCAGTTTCCCCGGGTCGGCCAGTACGCCGGTGACCCCGGCGTCGATCTCCACCTCGACGCGAATCTGCTTCTGCGCCGCCAGTGTCCGCAGGATGTCGTTCACCTCACGAATGAGCGTGGTGAGTTCCACCGGCTCGGGACGGAACTCCATCTTCCCGGCCTCGACCTTGGAGAGATCGAGCACGTCATTGATGAGCTGGAGCAGGTGTCGGGCGCTCGTGAGGATGTCGCCCAGGTACTCCTGGTGCACCGGGGCGATGGGGCCCGTCTTGCCTGCGTGCATCAGCTCGGCGAACCCGATGATGCCGTTGAGCGGCGTGCGCAGCTCGTGCGACATGTTGGCGAGGAATTCGCTCTTCAACCGGCTCGCCTCCCGCGCCGTCTGCACTTGCAGCTCCTCGGCGCGTCGCCCGGCATCCGCTCGATTGATGCGCGTCGCGCTCACCAGGAGCGCGACGACAAGCAAGACGACGTTCGTGAGCACCACGACGGCCACCCCGAACTCCAGCGTGATCAGACCGCGATGCTCGGCCTGGAGTCGCAGCCATCCTACCGTCAGGGGAATGAGAAGAATCAGCGGAATCAGTCGCCGAGCGACCGCGCTTCCCGGTCCGTCCCCGACCACCGTCTGGACAACCCAGCTGTCGGAACGGGCGGCGAGTACGCCAACGGCGAACACCATGAACAAGATGGAAGTGTGGAGTGCCATTTGGGTCGTGTACATCGTCACGCGGGAGAATGGCGTCACCCCGTAGACGTATCCAAGGACTCCCATGAAGCCGATCAGCAGCACGATCGCCGCGCACAGCTCCGCGAGCCGCCGTCGCTCAGTGGAATGAGCGTCGACACCTAGGATTGCCCCGCTCAGGAGGATGAAACCCAATGCCGTGTTCGGCCCCATCCGACCCGGGAAGAGCGAGGTTTCCGATCGCTCCGGCAGCCGCAGGTGGTCGATGCCGAGATCCCACCCAAACGCGTACTCCAGCAACGTCAGCACCCCGACCAGGAGCGCCACGGCCGTGCAGATCCGGGCAAAGGATGGCAGGAACGGCCCGGTTCGCTTGGGGTTCCGCGCGCGAAAGGCGATGCCCGACAGAATGAAGCTGCCCGCCGTGATGGGCTTCATCGACCCCCCGCCAGGGACGATGCTCTTTAAGAACCCGATGTCGAGTATCCACCCGGCGAGCACGACAACGCCAACCCCAATGACCATAGGCCCGGCGCTGCGGGACATCCAGGCGACCCGGGCGAGTCTCGTGGCGGGTGCGGTTGAAATCGTGTCGGGGCGCTCGCTCACGCCGTGCCTGCCTGGGGCCCGTGCAGGTAGGACGCGATGATGCCCGGCAGCGTGCGCGTGTCGATCGGCTTGGCGAGGTACCCGTCGCACCCCGCACCCAGCGCCTTCTCGTGGTCCCCTTTCATGGCGTACGCGGTCAGAGCGACGATGAGGATGTCTTGCGTGGCGGGATCCGCCTTGAGCTGTCGCGACAGCTGCAGGCCGTCGACACCCGGCATCTGGATATCCATGAGGATGAGGCGGGGCCGGAACTGCTCGAGCGTGGCGAGGGCTCCGGCCGCGTCCTCGGCCGTGCGCACCTGATAGCCTTCCCCGGTGAGCAGCACCCGGGCGAGCTTCAGGTTGATCGGGTTGTCGTCCACGATCAAGATCGGCTCACCGGCCATGCAAGGCCTCCGAGACAGGCGTGGGTGCGAGTGTCGGCGAAACCACCTCGCGCAGCTCCGCGAGCATCGCCGCGGGCCCCTCGCCCTTCAGCACGAGCCCTTGGGTCGCGCCTCGGAGCGCCTCGCGCTCCGTGCCCGTCAGGTCTTGGACGGTCCACACAATCACCGGCGTCCGCCGCCCGACGGCGGTCGCCCGGAACCGCTTCAGGAACGCGAAGCCGTCCATGCCCGGCATCAGGAGATCGAGCACCACCGCCGCAGGCGGAGTCTCGACCGCGGCCTCGAGCGCCTCCTCTGCGCCGGCAACGCACTGCGGGTGATATCCGGCGTCCTGGAGCGCCCGCTGGGCGAGCTTCCGGGCGTGCGGGTCGTCGTCCACGACGAGGATCGGGCGGACCTCGTTCAGGGCGACCTTCGCTCGCGCGAGCGAAGCGACCAAGTCTCCGCTCTCCACCGGCTTGATCAGGACGTCATGGACGTTGAAGCCGGCTGCGATTCCCTTGTCGGTCACCACCGTTACGATGACCACCGGCGTCTTGCGGTTCGGGCCCTCCGCCTGGATGGCCCTGATGACGTCCCGGCCGTGCATGTCGGGGAGGAGGAGATCCAGCGTGATGGCGTCGTAGAGCTGCTGGCGACAGCGCGTCAAGGCCTCCGCGCCGGTCGCCACGGCCTCGACGGAATACCCCGAGTCCGCCAGCGTCTGGACGATCCACGTGCGGTCCTTTTTGTCGTCCTCGACGACCAGAATCCGGGAGGCCCCGATGCCCCCTGCCACCGGCTCGGCCACCGGCTCGCGAGCGACCGTCGCGCCACGGGGCAGGACGGCGGAGAAGACGCTCCCTACGCCGGGCGTGCTGCGCACCGCCACCCGCCCGCCCTGGGCCTCGACGATCCGTTTGGTGAGCGCGAGGCCGAGGCCGGTGCCCGCGTGCTTCTTGCCGGTGCTCGCGTCAAGCTGTTGGAACTCGACGAACAGCCGGCTAATGTCGGCGGGCTTGATCCCGATGCCCCGGTCCTCCACATCGATGCGGAACTCGTCGACGTTCTCGGGTTTGACCCGCACCGTGATCCTGCCCTCGTCGGCGGAGAACTTGAGCGCGTTCGAGAGATAGTTGTAGAGCACCTGCTTGAGCTTGGACGCGTCGGCGGTGATATCGCCGAGCGCCGGATCGATGTCGTTCTCGATCTTGAGGCGCTTCTGCGCTGCCAGCGTGCGCAGCACGTCCTCCACCTCGCCCACGAGCTTCTCGAGGTCCACCGGCTCGGGCCAGAATTCCATCTTCCCCGACTCGACCTTGGCGAGGTCGAGCACGTCGTTGATGAGCTGCAAGAGATGGCGGGAGCTGGTGAGAATGTCGCCCAGGTACTCTTTGTGTTTGCTCGAGACCGGGCCCACCTTGCCGTCGTGCATCAGCTCGGCGAAGCCGATGATGGCGTTCAAGGGCGTGCGGAGCTCATGCGACATGTTGGCCAGGAACTCGCTCTTCAGCCGGTTCGACTCCTGCACCCGCTGGTTCTGTTCCACCAGCTGCTCGTTCTTGTCGCGCAATTCCTCCTGCGACTCCCGCAGCTCGCGCTCGATCCGCTCCGACTCGGTCAGATCGCGCGAGATCATGGTGAAGCCGGTGGGATGTCCAGCCGCGTCGCGGCGCAGCGTGATCGTCACGAAGGCGCGGAACCGGCTGCCGTTCTTGCGCACCCGGGTGAGCGCGCCCGACCACTTCCCGCTGCCCAGTGCCTCGTCGAGGAACTGCTGCGCCCGGCCGCTCTTCACGTC
>JBGPIW010000156.1:0-5944 GCA_041485045.1 Gemmatimonadota bacterium
AGCGGATAAACGCACAAGGGCGGGTATTGACCACGGTGCTCGGGGCGCGTCTCTTCCCCAATGCGCCATCGCCCCGTGACGACCTCCTGCCAGGAGTCTCTTCGGATGCGCCGTTTCCTCCTCGCCTGTCTCGCGCTCGCCGCCGCCCCGCTTGCCGCGCAGGACTTCAGCCAGTTTTGCCGGGGCAATCCGAAGCTCACCGTCGGCCAGTGGTCGAGTTACCGTTACGTGGGTGGGCCCGCCGACGGCTCGGTGATGCGCATGGCGATCGTCGGGTCCGAGCGGCAAGGCGACTCCACATTCCTCTGGTATGAGCTGAAGATGGATGACGCGCGCCACCCTGATCGCGGCTCAACCGTCACACAAATGCTGGTGAGCGGTCTGGGCACACCAAACTTCTCGGTCCATGGGATGGTGCTGAAAGCGGGGAGCCATCAGGCGATCCGCTACCCGGACATGATGCTCCAGATGATGGCGGGGCCCATCAAGAAGGGTGTCGGCGGCATGATCGAGCAGAAATGCAAGCAGGGCGCGGTACAAGTGCTCGGCTGGGAGACGGTGACGGTGGCCGGGGGCAGCTTCCGGGCGCTGCACTTCAAGGACGGCAACGACGAGGCGTGGGTAACCCCCGAGTTCGGGTTCCCGCTCGTCAAATTCGTTTCACAGAAATCGGGCACGATGGAGCTCACCGGCCACGGAGCGGACGCGAAGTCCACGATCACCGAAACGCCGCAGGCGATGCACTGATGGACCGCCGCTCGGTATTGCGGCTCCTGGGCGTTGCCACGGTGGGCGCGACGGCCACCGACCTCGAGGCGATGGGGCGCGTCCTGCACCGCCGCCTCGGTCACGGCACGCCGCTCCGCATCCTCGACCCGCATCAGAACGCGACAGTGGTGGCTCTGAGCGACGTCATCCTCCCTGCCACCGACACGCCGGGCGCCAAGGCCGCCCTGGTGAACCAATTCATCGATCTCCTCCTGGCCGAGTGGTTCAGCCCGGAGGAACGCGATCGGGTCCTCGCCGGTCTCGCGAATGTGGACGCCCGTGCCAAGGCCGCGTTCGGCAGGGATTTCCTCGACGGCACGCCGACCGAGCAGATCGCCTTGCTCACCGCCCTGGACGACGAGACGGCCCGCTGGAACGCCAGTCCGCAAGCGACCCGCGGGCCGGAGCCGTTCTACCACCAGCTCAAGTGGCTCACCTTGTTCGGCTACTACACGTCCGAGGTTGGCGCCGAGCAGGAGGAGCACTACGCGATCATCCCCGGCCGCTATGTCCCCTGTGCGCCGGCCGACACCGTCGCCGCCCCGGAGTGATCATGCCCAAGACCTACGATGCAATTGTCGTCGGCTCCGGCATGACGGGCGGCTGGGCGGCGAAGGAGCTCACCGAAGCGGGCCTCAACACGTTGGTGCTCGAGGCCGGCCGGATGGTGACGACGGCCGATTACGTCGAACACGTCCCGCCGTGGCAGGTGAAGTTCCGCGGGTTGGACGACCGGCGGACCCGCTCGGCCGATCAGCCGATCCAGCGCGAGTGCTATGCGTGCGACGAATGGTCGTCCAAGTTTTTCGTGAACGACCACGAGAATCCCTACACGACGCCGCCCGACAAGCCGTTCCTCTTTCTGCGCGGGCGGCAGGTGGGCGGGCGCTCCATCATGTGGGGCAGACAGGTCTACCGCTGGAGCGACCTGGACTTCGAGGCGAATCTGCGCGATGGCATCGCGGTCGATTGGCCGATCCGCTACGCCGACATCGCGCCCTGGTACGACCACGTCGAGCGGTTCGTGGGCGTGAGCGGCGAGAAGCTCGGACTGCCCCAGCTCCCCGACGGCCAGTTCCAGCCGCCGATGGCGCTGAACTGCGGGGAGACGATGGTGCGCGACGCGATCGCCAAGCAGTGGCCCGGCGAACGGGTGGTGACGGTCGGCCGATGCGCCATCCTCACCGAGAGTCTCAACGGCCGGGCCGCCTGCCACTATTGCGGATACTGCGAGCGCGGCTGCATCACCCGCTCCTATTTCAGCTCGATCAACGCCACGCTCCCGGTCGCCCAAGCCACGGGCCGGATGACGCTCCGGCCCCACAGCGTCGTGCACAGTTTGATCTATGACCGCGACCGCCGGCGGATCGAAGGCGTGCGCGTGATCGACGGCGAGACGAAACACGCCATCGAGTTTCGCGGTCGCCTGGTGTTTCTCTGTGCCTCGACGCTCGAGTCGGCGCGCATCCTGCTCAACTCGGCGACCCGGGAGTTCCCCACCGGGCTCGCCAACTCGAGCGGCGAGCTGGGGCATAACCTGATGGACCACATCATGGGTGGCGGCGCGAATGGCAAGATCGACGCGCCCGCTGACAGGAACCCCGTGGGTCGGCGTCCCAACGGCATCTATCTCCCGCGTTTCCGCAACCTGCAGGGCGGTCCCAAGTCGCCGTTCCTGCGCGGGTACGCCTATCAGGGTGGTGCGGGGCGCGAGGGATGGGGGCGCGGCACCGATCTTCCCGGCTTCGGGGCGGACTGGAAGCACGCGCTGCGCGACCCGGGTCCGTGGGGCTTCGGGTTCTACGGATTCGGGGAGTGCCTACCCAATCACGACAACTACGTCGAGATCGACAAAGACACGAAAGACGCCTGGGGCATTCCGGCGCTGCGCATCCATTGCACCTATGGCGACAATGAATGGGCGCTCATGAAGGACGCAGCCATCTCGGCGGCGGAGATGCTGGCCGCGGCCGGTGCGCGCGACATCACGCCGTTCGTCGATCACAACCCGCCCGGCAAGGCGATTCACGAGATGGGCACCGCCCGGATGGGCCGGGATCCGAAGACATCGGTGCTGAACGGCCATAACCAGTCGCACGACATCCCGAATCTCTTCGTCACCGACGGCGCCTGTATGGCGTCAACGGCCAACCAGAACCCGTCCATCACCTACATGGCACTCACCGCCCGGGCGTGTGACTACGCGGTCGGGGCGATGAAGCGGAGGGAGATTTAATGGATCGCCGTGATTTTCTCGGCTCGCTGGCGGCCGCAACGGTGCTGCCGCGCTTCACCACCGCGTGTCTCGGTGCCGTCACGCAAGCCCGGATCGCGAAGGTGGGCCTCCAGCTCTACACCGTGCGCGACCTCATGAAACAGGACTTCGAGGGAACGCTCGCGAAAGTGGCGCAGATCGGATTTCGCGAGGTCGAGTTCGCGGGGTACTTCGATCACACCCCGGCCCAGGTGCGCGCGATCCTCGACAAGAACGGTCTCGCGTCGCCGGCGGCCCACGTGTCGTACGACTCCACGGGGGACGGATGGGACGCCACGCTCCATACGTCCAAGCTCGTGGGCCACGAGTTCGTGGTGTGCGCGTGGATCAACGAAGAGGTGCGCAAGACGCCGGACGATTGGCAGCGCGTCTGCGATCGCTTCAACCGGGCGGGTCAGGCCGCCCACGACGCGGGGCTGCAGTTCGCCTATCACAACCACAGTTTCGAATTCGTGCCGCTGGCGGATGGCCGGCGGCCGTACGACGTCCTGCTGGAGCACACCGATCCAAAGCTGGTGCGGCTCGAGGTCGATCTCTTCTGGATCACGTTCGGCGGCGGGGATCCCCTGGCATACTTCACGAAGTATCCCGGACGGTTTCCCTTGGTGCACGTGAAGGACATGATGCCGAAGCCCACGCCCGACGTGGCGCCCGACAAGGTCATGGCCGACGTAGGCAAGGGGAGCATCGACTGGAAGGGGATCTTCGCGCATGCGAGCCAGGCCGGCATCGAGCACTATTTCGTCGAGCATGACCAGCCGGCCGATCCGCTCGCCAGCATCACGGCGAGCTACGAGTACCTGCACGGCCTCGAGTTCTGATGTCGCAGTGAGCGCCCGGCCGCCCGCAACCCCAGCGTGCCGTTGATCCACCGCACCAGGGGCACCAGCAGCCCGAAGTCGCCTTCGAGCAGGGCGGGTAGCCGGGCACTCACGGCTTGGGCGTCGGAGAGGGGGCGGCCTGCAGTGAAGGACTGCAACCGCAGCCAACGGCCGGCGGGGTGGTCCGGCGCGTAGCCCCGCGGCACGCGCTTCAACCCGCCTTCCTCACTCAGCCCGCCGAACCGTCGAGCCAAGCGGCGCTCTGTGGCGATCCGGGTAAAACGGGAGGGGTCGTCCGCGATCGCGTCCCGGATGCTGGTGAGGGCAGGCTTCGCGGGCATCCACATGCCGCCGCCGACGAACGAATCGCCAGGGGCGATCTGGAAATAGAAGCCGGCGCCCCCTTCGGCGGCCGCACGCCCGACCGCCCGACTCCCGTCCCGATGGAAGAACCAGCACGACGCGTGCGTCTTGTAAGGCGACTTGTCCGCGGAAAACCGGATATCGCGGTAGATCCGGAACATCGAGCGCTTCGGATCGCCGACGATCTCGGGCGCGAGCCGCGCGAGCCGCACGTCCATCTCCTCGATCAGCGCCAGCATCGGCGCCTTCACGGCCGCCTCGTACTCCGCGCGGTGCGCCTCGAACCAGGGCTTCGTGTTGTGCCCGGCGAGTCCGCGCAAGAATCGCAAAGTGGCTGGTGCGAACAGCGTGCTCATGTACCGTTGAAACTCCTCAGGGCCTGGGCTCTGCCCCCAACCGGGCGAGGCCCGCGCGGGCTTCGGCGACATACGGCTGCAGCACGGAGTCGGCGCGGGCCCACACCGCCGCCACGTAGGCGTACGCCTCGGTCGCCTTGTCGCGCTGCCCCAGCCGCTCTTGCAGGCGCCCGCGCGTCAATGTCCGCAGCACGTCGGAGGGTAACGGCGGCAGCATGCTCCCGCCCGGTTGCCGCTCCAGCCACGCCAGCGCGTCCTGAGACCGTCCGCGGGATTCGAGCAGCTGGACGCGTACCAGCCCATCGAGGTTGCAGAAGGTGAAGCACGCCGAGTCCGGCAGCGCGAGGAAGAGCGACAGCGCCCGGGCCGAGTCGCTGCGCGCCAGGGCCAGGTAGGCCTTGGTCGATTGGATCATGTAACCGACGAAGTCTCTGGCCATCACTGGTGCCGTCGGGGGGAGGTGGCCGACCGCCCCTTCCAATCGCTTCTCGATCTGGAGCAGCGCCGCGGTATCGCGCCGTGCTCCGGCCACGGCGATACCCCACGGTCCAGCCTGGTTGGGCGTCTCAGCCCAGCGCGCGAACACCGCGTCCGCGCTGTCCCGGGGGACTCCTCCGGCGATCGCCAGCTCGGCGTACAGAAACGGATTCTGCGATCCGATGTCGCGGTAGGCTTCCGCCAAGTGCCCGCGGTATGCCCGGGCGATCGCGAGCGGCTGCCGGGCCTGGAGCGACTCGGCGGCCGTGCCCGCGTGTTGCAATTTGTGCGTGGTGTAGGTGTTGGCGAGGCGCACCTGCGTCTCCGCCGAGTCAGGCCAGCGGTCGAACACGCCGCCCATCATGAACGACAGGCTCGACGCGAGCGAATCGAGCTCGCGTCCGGTCGCTTCGGCATGCGCCGTGCTTGGATCCACCAGGTGGTCGAACAGGCGATACAGCTCGGCGTAGCGGCCGACGCTCGAGACTTTCAGGAACGCTTCGGCGTAGCGACGCGCCTCCCCCGGTCCGCGGAGCTGGAGCGCCAGTCCCACCGCGTGGATGTACGCCGGGGAGAACGAAGAATCGAGCGTGATGGCATGGTCGAACGCGTCGAGCGCCCGGTCCTTTGAGATCCCGGCGGTCACGCCGAGGTGGAAGCGGGCATCACCCAGTGTGTACCACAGTTCCGGGTCGGTGGGGTAGCGCCGCACCGCCTCGTCGAGCGTGGCGATCAGGCGTTTACCGATCGTCCACCAGGCCCCGCCGGTCGCCTGCGGGCCGCCGAAGGCCACGGCGGAGAGTGAGTCCGCCTGAACGATGAGGCTCTCCCGTGGGGCGAGTCCATGGTTCAGGCGGCCCGCGGCCAGCGCGTATGCGACGGTG
>JBGPIW010000157.1:0-5907 GCA_041485045.1 Gemmatimonadota bacterium
AACGGAGCCGCAGCGTGGGCTTCCAGCGCTTCCGGCGCGTGGCGTCGCTCATGATGACCAACGACGGCCTGGCCTTCGTCGCCGCGTGTGTGCTGGGTTGGGGCACCCTGCCGGTGGCGTGGCCGCGCGGCGTGATGATCGTATCCGGGATCCTCCTCATGATTGTCGGCGTCGGGACGAAGTGGTGGGCCCGGGCCACCCTCGGCGGCGACGCATACTACTGGGCCAATTTTTTCGACGACACGGATGCGGTCACCCCGACGCGTGCTGGGCCGTATCGATACCTCCGGAACCCGATGTACACGGTGGGCTACCTCCACGCCTATGGGCTCGCGGTCGCGACGGCGTCGCTGCCGGGGGTGGTGGCGGCGCTGTTCGCCCAGGCGGCGATCCTTGCGTTCCATCGGCTGGTCGAGAAACCCCATTTCGACCGGTACCGCGACGCGACGCCGGCGCGAGTGGTCGAGCGCTGATCGGGCAACGTCGCGGGGATCGCCCCGCGTTCGAGTGATCGATGTCACGCGTATCGTGGTGGGCGCGGACAACGCTGCGAAACGGACTCGGACCCTTTCGGAGCTGCATGGGTTCAAGGATCCGTTGGTACGTGCAGCATCAATCGCAGCGCCCGTCCGGTTCCCTCCGCAGTTTCCGGGCGCTCGTGACGGGCATATATCGGAAGGAGACGTGTCATGAAATCCGTCGCCCAATTCGCCCTGACCGCCGTGTTGCTGGTCGGGGTCGCCGGCACGGCTGCCGCGCAGCAGTCCTACCCGTCCGACACGACGAAGAAGCAAACGTCGGTGCGGCGCACCGTTCCCGACTCGCTGCTGTCTCAGGTCAAGGTGAGCGAAGACTCGGCGCGTGTCCTGGCGCTCGGCCGAGTGCCCAACGGCACGTTGCAGGCGATCGTGCTGGAGCGCCGGCGCGGCGCGCTGGTCTGGTCGTTCGCGATTCGGGATCCCGCGAAGCCGCGGAATACCGAGGTGTACGTGAACGCCATGGATGGCAGCATTCTGAATCCCACCCAGAAACCCGCGTCGTAACCGCCTGCCTGGCGGCGGCCCTGGACTCTGCGGTCCTCGGCCGCCGCATCCGGCGCGCGGTTCCCTTGCGAAAGGGGAGGGGCCTGATGATGTTTCCGCCCCGCGCGCCGATAGCTCAACTGGCAGAGCAACTGACTCTTAATCAGTAGGTTCTCGGTTCGATTCCGAGTCGGCGCATAGGGTTACGCGATTCGGGGAACGAAAGCTTCACGAAAGGTCTAGGGCGACGATTCGCCCGCGCCGCGCCGTCGCGGCGGGTCACCGATTTGCGCGTGCCCCGAGTTCCTGTTCTCCCATCCCGACTTCCCCGGCGCGAACATCGTGCTGATCGTCCCGCCGACGAGGGCCGCGAGGAAGCCGTAAGGGAGCCCGACCCGAGGACCCCGCGCGCGCCGCCCCGGCATCCCCGCCGGGGCGGTGGCGTGTTCGGAGGGGGCGGCCTACGCTTCCCTTCATGGGCCGCGATCCGCAGCACGCGCCGAGCAAGCTCGAGGTCAAGAACGTTCGCGGGCGGACCGTCTGGCTCCGCCTCGTGACCGGCCAGGTAACGGCCACCGGCGCGCCGGTTCCCCCGCCGCCGCCCCCGCATTGGGTCGTCGAGATCGACGGAACAAGCTACCTCGATCACATCCCGGCGTACCACGACGACGTCAACGCGGCGGCCGTGCAGGACCGCGTCGACCGGTGGGCGGACGCGCACCTCGAGGCGTTGCGGTAGCTCGCGGGGGGCGCGGTCGCTAGATCACGGCCCCGTGGTTGTTGCCTAAAGCGTCTCGTCCTTGATCGTCGCGGTCGGCGCCTCTCAGCTCGACGATCTCGATTCCCGCGGCTCCACGGTAGGTGCGGACGCTCGGTCGCGGGTAGGCCGATTTTTGCGGCAGGGAGGGGGCGCCCGCGCGACTCGCGGCGTAGGACGCGGACCGACACGGCGGCGCATTCGCCGGATCGCGCCCCCAAATGCTAGGCCCCGCCGGCCCGGCGCTCCCGCCGTGGGCGGTGGCGTGTTCGAAGGGCGTTCCTACCTTATAGTGCTCATGCTTGACACTCACCCGATAAGAGATGGCCGGCCGTCACCGGCAGACGATGAGACGGCATCATTTCATGCCTAGCCAGCTCCTCACATCGCAGAAGAACCGCATCTTCAGCATCGTCGAAGCCGCTGGGTTTGACCCGCGCGCGTTCGCGTGGACCGTGGTCCGCGAAAACTGGACCGGCTGGGACGAGGAGGTCCCCGTCTTAACCCATGTGCCAACGGGATTCTTCTGCGCGATCTCTGATCATCCGGCGCCGCCCAGCTTCGCGGCCCGGCGAGGTAACGCGCTCTTTCAGATTCAGGTGTCACCGGGGGAGCAATATCAGACTGAGGAGCGGTCTGCGCTGGGCGATTTTGAGGCGGTCTGCCACGAGGTTGCGATGTGGCTGACCCGCATTCGCCGCGAGGATATCCCGGATCAATGGCAGGCGCTCGAAGCGTCGCGGACCTTGGTCGGGAGCGTCATCGAGCGGGAACCCGATAACGCGCCGTTCAACGAGGCCGAGCTCGTGCGGGTCGCCGCGGCGCTTGGCGAGCTGCGCGCGGTCGCGGCCCGGCTGGAGCTCGGCGCGGCGGAGACGAAGCGCCTGGGCGCCGTGGTCGACTATCTGGCGCAGACGGCGGGACGCATGGGTCGAAAGGACTGGTTCCTGCTGGCTGTGGCGCTCTGCACGTGGGCCGTTCCGCCAGCCAAGGCGGCGGCGTTCGCGCAGGCGGTAATCCACGTCCTGCAGTGGATCATTCACCTTCCGCCGCTCCTACCATGAAGGTGAGTAACGAGGTGCGCCACGGCGCCTATGTGATCCAGCTGACCCCGCGGCAGCCGAACGGGGCGCACGCCTGGCTGGCCGAGCTGCGGGTCGCCCGCGTCGCCGACGGCGGCACGCGTCCAGCTCTTCAACGCGCCGGGCGCCTACCCGACGCGCGCCGCGGCGGTCGCGGCCGGGGTCCAGCACGGGCGCGCTCCCATCTGATGATAGTCAAAGGGCTTATGTTCTCTCGTCAGGTATACCTAGGTAAACCCAGGTATACGTAGGTATACGGGACTTGACGGTTTGGTTATACTGAGTGCGTAGTCACTGGCCCGAGGCAGGGGCATGAGTTCGAAACCCCACCTAGGGGCCCAGATCGCAATACCCCGCGCCCCTGACGGGACGCGGCTTGACCAAAGGGGTCGCGCAGCGCAATGCTGCAGCGACCCCTTCATGCATTGGTAAGGCCGCCGCCATCATGGCCACCGACTGGGCAGCGATTGCCGCGGCTGTCGCCGGCGAGTGCCCGTCTCCGAAGCTGCGAGATGCAGCCGTCGGGATCCTCGAGCGCGTCGAACTACTCGGGCCCCTGCGCCCGCCCCGCGAAGAGTTTCGGCGCATCTACCACTCGCTCCGATGGAACGAGGCCGATCGGCTTCTGCAGATCGTCAACGCCCTCCTGCCGCGGGTGAAGGGGCCGAAACCTCAGATTGAAATCCGCGCGGACGCTTGGGGCTACGTCGTGGGTGTACTGGACGAGTGGATCGGGCAAGCTCGCATCTTCTATCTCGTCGCAGGCATCCTGGAGGCGGCCCTTCGCGCCCGCATCGACGCGCGGCTGACTGACGTCTTCGGCCCGGACTGGCCGGCGGCGGCCGGCGTGGTTCCAAGCGGTCTGCACCAGCTCGCGAACGCCGCGCAACGAGACCAACAGCTCCACGCCGTGCGCGACCTAGTGGAGGAGGCTGGCGCGATGCAACCCGGCCGGCTAGACGGGACGGCGCTCGTTGCGCGCCTCCAGGCCGCCCTGCAACCACCGCCCCCGGTGCTGAGGGGCACGGGTGCAGAGTTCCTGCGGAACCTATCGTTCGCCGCGCTGCGCATGTTCTTTGAGAAGAGGGGACTGTGGGAGGGGAAGGCACAGCTGCAGGACGTCTTTAGGGGGCGCGATGCCACGGGCCCGAAGGTGCAGTACGACCACATGCGAGCGATCCTCGCCTCGATCAACGACGCCCGTAATGATGTCTCACACTACCGTCCCCTGAAGGTCCTCACGTTCGAGAACCCGCTGTTTGCGGCGGCTACACTCTCAACCTGGCTGGGCGAGGACCTACAGCACGTGTACGGGGCGATCGACACGCGGAACTCGACCGAGCTTTCAGTCGCTCTGGCGCCGGTGGCCGAGCACGCGGGTTGGACGGGCCGGGCGGACGTCAACGTCTGCGTGGAAAGTGGGTGCGGCATTCCGGCGCCGTTCGACTGGCTTCTCACGCGGGCGCCGCTCGGTCACGACGACCTGCCGACGATCCCAGTACATCGGGCGTGCCTCCATCATCGAGTGTCACGCCGGGTCGCGTTTCATCGTCCGGGCCGCGCCCCGCAATGAGACCTTGATTGATTGGTTTTATAGCGCCTTGGTCGTGCCTTCGTCGTGCCTTGGTCGTGCTTTCGTCGTGCCTTCGTCGTGTCCTTCGTCGTGTCCTTCGTCGTGTCCTTCGTCGTGCCTTCGTCGTGCCTTCATCGTGCCTTCATCGTGCCTTCGTCGTGCCTTCGTCGTGTTCTTCGTCGTGCCCTTCCACTGTACCCTGGTGACCGCGATTACCGTTGTGACAACCGCGCGACAACCGGACCGGCGACGGGCGGCGCGTATCGCACCCGCGCGGGCGCCCGCTGCCCGGTTGTCGGTTTACGAGGCAGGGATTCGGCTCCGGTTCTGGCCGCGCGACATCACCGGTCGAAGTGAAAGGTCGTTGAAAGGTCTGGCGGGAACGCTGGGGGAACCGCGGGCAACCGAACCCGCGCGCGATGGCTGTTGGTTCCCGCGCGCGCCCGCGCGTGCCCCTGCGCGCGGGACTCTTAATCAGTAGGTTCTCGGTTCGATTCCGAGTCGGCGCATAGCTTTACGCACTCCGTGGTGAAAGATCCCGTGAAAGTTTTTCCGCAGTCCCGCCTTCCGATCTCCCCCGCGGCCCGCCTCCGGGGCCTCACCATCGCCACGCTGTGCGTCGTCGCCGCGACCTGTCGAGCAGGCGCGCTGGGTACCGGCCCGCTCCTATTCGTCGTACCCGCCGCCCCCGATTCCCTCGCGGACTCAGCGCCGGTCGGGAGCACCGCCCCACGCGTGGACACGATCCGGATCATGAACCTTGGCGACGGGCTGCTCCGCTGGGCCGCGCAGGTGAAGCACGCGAACACGTGGCTGACGCTCCAGCCGGACACCGGTACCGTCGGGGGCGCTCCGCTCCAGGTGAACGCCGATCCGACGGGGCTCGCGCTGGGTGTCTACCGTGACACGGTCATTGTCGCCGCCTCGGGAAGCGGCGTGCTGGAGGTGCCGGTCGTGTTTCGGATTCACCAATAGGGGGTTGCGCGGTTCGACGCGACCCACACGGGGGCGCAGGCGCTCCGGAAGGTGGCCGCCGCGTGGCCGGCCTGCTGTGAGACCTGACGCCCCGCGATCGGGTATACCAGCGGTCCGTCGAACGATCTCGACCCTTGGTGGGAGGCGCTCCATGCGGATGCGAGTCATTCTGGTCATCGGTGCCTTTACCGCGTTGCTCGGTTGCGGCGGCAACTCACCGACGTACGGGGGCGGGGGAGGCAACGTCTGCACGCCGACAGCGACACAGGTGTGCATGATGAACCTGGCGTTCAGCCCGGCGAACCTGACGATCGCTCACGGAACGGCGGTCACCTGGAAGAACGGCGATGGCGTTAACCACACGGTAACGAGCGCCATCGGCTCGGCCGATACCTACAACAGCAACTTCATTGCCGGGGGTGGCACGTTCAGCCACACCTTCGCAACGGCTGGGACCTACCGCTACTACTGCACGATCCATGGGGTTGACGGCAACCC
>JBGPIW010000158.1:0-5895 GCA_041485045.1 Gemmatimonadota bacterium
AGCGTCGCCGCGCTCGGCGCGGCCGTGAGCGCCGCCATCATCTTGATGAAAGTGATTCCCGCGGTCCCCGGCAGCTTCACAGGGATCGAGTGGTTTACGCTCGCAGCGTGGTGCGGGTTAGGACTGGCGCTCAGAAGGCGGTAGTCAAGTGTGAGACTGGGCTACCCGTCCCCTGTCCCCCTTCTCTCTTCAGCGCCCTCCCGCGGGCAGGTGCTCCACCAGATACCGGGTGAGCAGTGAGTAGATGTGCAGGGTCGTCCCGCGCCCCTCGCAGATGCAATGGGAGCGGTTTGGGTAAGCCATGAAGTCGAACGGCTTTCCCAGGGAGACCAGCCGGTTGACCAGCCGCTCCGTTCCCTGGTAATGCACGTTGTCGTCTCCGGAGCCGTGGACCAGCAGCAAACGGCTATGCAGCCCATCCGCGAAGGTGATCGGCGAGGCGAGGCGGTAGGCATCCCCGTCCTGGGGCAGCCCCATGTAGCGCTCCTGGTAGATCGTGTCGTACAGCCGCTGGTCCGGGACGGGCGCCACGGCCATGCCGACGGCGTACACGTCGGAGTAGCGGAACATCGCCTGGAGCGTGCTCGAGCCCCCTCCGCTCCACCCCCAGATCGCCACCCGCGTCGAGTCGAGGTACGAGCGCGATCGCGTGAGCGCGCGGACGGCGTCGGCCTGCTCGCGGCTCGACAGCACGCCGACCTGCCGGTACACGACCTTGCGCCAGGCGCGCCCGCGCGGCGCCGGCGTGCCCCGGTTGTCGACGCTCGCCACGACGTAGCCCTGATCGGCGAGCAGGCGGTGCCACACGCCGAGCGGGCCGTACCACTGGTCTCGCACGGTTTGCCCCGCCGGTTCCCCGTAGACGTACATGAGCAGAGGATAGCTCTTGGTGGAATCGAAATCGCGCGGCCGGATCATCCAGCCGTCGAGCGTGACGCCGCCGCCGACCTTCACTTTGAAGAATTCCGTGTGCCGGGGCACGAGCGACTCCACGGCGGCGCGCAAACCGGCGTTCTCCACCAGCGTGCGGACCACCTGATGGATCGGCAACCGCACCAGATCGGTCACCGGCGGGGCGTCAAAACGCGACGCGGTGTGAATCGCCCACCGGGCGTCCGGAGAAATGAGGTACGAGTGCGTCCCGGGTGCGTCCGCCGGAGTCACCCGTTCCGGACGGCCGCCGCCCGAGAGCCGGACGCGATACAGGTAGCGTTGCGTGGCGTTGTCGGGGGAAGCGATGTAGTAGAGCCACCCGCCGGGCTCGTCCACGGCGGCGACGTCGATCACATCGAAGCCGCCCGGGGTGAGCAGCACCGGTGCCCCACCCTGCCGCGCCACCGAATAGACGTGGCGCCAGCCGTCGCGCTCGGAGATCCACAGAAACCGTGTGCCATTTGAGATCCAGGTGATCTCGTCCACGACATCCACCCAGGCGCTGTCCTGCTCGGTCAGAATCGGGTGCGTCCCGCCGGTCACGATATCCGCCAGGAGCACCCGGTCGGTGTTCTGCAACCGATTGATCCGCTGGAGCACGAGCTCCTTGGATCCTGCCCACTCCATCCGCGGCAGGTAGTTGTCGCGCAGGTCGTCGGGGAGGAAGATCCACGTCGTCTGGCCGCCATCGGCCCCCACCACCCCGACCCGCACCGCGGAGTTCGGCGTGCCGGCCTTGGGATACTGGATGGGAATCGTGAACGGGTAGAGCGAATCGGTATCGTTGATCAGGGTGAACGTGCGGACCCCGGTCATGTCGAAGTGCCAGTAGGCGATCTTCGTCCCGTCGGGCGACCAGCGGAACCCGTCGCGCAGGTCGAATTCCTCCTCGTACACCCAGTCGGTCATCCCGTTGACGTGGAGCGAATCGGCGTCGGTGGTGAGCCGGGTGATTGTGTCGTCGGCGAGACGCTCGACGTAGATGTTGCCGCGGCGGACATAGGCGACTCGATCGCCCGACGGGGAGAACTTCGCGTACATGAGCGTCGCCTCCGGGCCGGATCCGCCAAGCCTCTTGAGGGCTCCGCCCTTGAGGTTCAGCACCCAGTAGTCGCCGCGCGTGTTGCGCCGCCAGACTTTGCGCGTGTTGGTGAACACCAGCAGAAGCGTGTCGCCGGGGCCCCAAACGTAGTCGTCGATGTCCAGGGGGGCCGTGGCGCCCGCGGGAATGAGCCGGCGCGCCGATACGAGGATGCTGCGCGTGCCGGTGGCGGACTCATAGCGCACCAGATCGGAGGCGCCGGGCACGAGGGCGGACGCTTCGATGGTGGTAAAGCCGGCCCCACCGTTCATCCAGTGGGTCGGCCCGAATGATTGCCCGGCGAAGTCACGGGTCGCGTACAGGCGCCGCAGCATGTCGCTCGTGGCGGCCGAAACCTGCGCGGACGCGGATCGCGGTAGGAAGAGGACGGCGAGGCAGACGGCCAACGAAACACGACGCATCACTGGGCTCCAGGTATGGACTCGTTGGGGGAAAGTAGCGGGCACGCTCGTCTTGCGGAATCGCCGCCCATGCACCAAGGTGATGGGCGCAAGAACGCGCCATCAACCACGATCAGTCGTCAGGCACCCGAGCCGGAGGCAAGACATGGCACTGATGGACCGGGCGAAGAACATCGTGCTGCAGCCGAAGCAGGAGTGGCCGGTGATCGACGCCGAGCAGACGAGCGTCGGCGCGCTCTACACAGGGTACATCATTCCACTCGCGGCCATCGGACCGGTGGCCTCGCTCATCGGATGGTCGCTCCTGGGCATGCGAGTCCCGTTCGTCGGCTCGATCAGGATTCCGATCGGGGTGGGACTGCGCATGGCGCTCGTTCAGTACGCTGGGGCGTTGGTGGGCACCTTCGTGCTCGCCCTCATCATCGATGCCCTCGCCCCGACCTTCGGCGGCACCAAGAATCAGATTCAGGCGCTGAAAGTCGCCGCCTATGCGTCGACCGCGGCCTGGTTGGCGGGGATCTTCGGCCTCATCCCTGCGCTGGGGATACTCGCGATCGTCGGACTGTACAGCCTGTACTTGCTCTACCTCGGCCTGCCGATCCTGATGAAGTCACCCGAGGACAAAGCGATGGGGTACACCGTCGTCGTGATCATCATCGCGATCATCCTAGCGGTGGTCATTTCTTACATCACGCGGCAGTTCTACTGGCAGCCATCCGCGATGGGGATGCCGGGCCTCTAGACGAAACCCGTGGCGGCGGACTCAAGTCCGCCGCCACTTCGTTCCGTTCGGCGTGTCCTCGATTTCGACTCCCCGGGCCCGCAGCTCGTCCCGGATGCGGTCGGCTTCCTTGAAATTTCTCGCCTGCCGCGCCGCCTTCCGGGCCGCGATACGCTGCTCGACCCAGCCGGAGAGATCGTCATCAACACGCTGAGGTGACGGGCAGAGGTCGAGCACGCCATCGATCCATTTCCAGGCGGCCAGCACTGTCGGCCCGGCCTGCGCTCCCGCATCCAGCAGCCGGTTGCCTTCGCTGACGAACTCGAACAGCGCCGCCACGGCGCGCGGGGCGTTCAGGTCATCGTTCAGAGCCTCGGTCACGCGCGTCTCGAGCTCCCCGGCGAGCGCCCCGAACCGGTCGTTCTCCACCGGCCCCCCGGCTGCCTGGAGCCGGTCCCGGAAGATGCCGAGCCGGCGCGACCCGTCCTTCGCCGCCGCCAGCGCCTCGTCGTTGTAGTCGAGCTCCTTGCGGTAATGCGTCTGGGACGTCAGCAGGCGGATCGTGCCGGCGTCCACGCCTTCTTCTTTCAGGTCGCGCACGGTGAGGAAGTTGCCGAACCGCTTCGACATCTTCGTGCCCCGGACGTTGAGAAACGCCCCGTGCAGCCAGGTGCGCGCAAACGGCTGCCCCGTCGCCGCCTCCGATTGCGCGATCTCGTCTTCATGGTGGGGGAAGATCAGATCCACCCCACCCGCGTGGATGTCGAGCGTTTGCACACCGAACCGCCGGCCGATCTCGTCCAGTGACATCGCCGAGCACTCGAGGTGCCAGCCGGGACGGCCGCGGCCGAACGGCGCATCCCAGGCCGCCCCTACCTGCTCGTCCAGCGGCTCGGCCTTCTTCCACAGGGCGAAGTCGCTCGGGTTCTCTTTCGCGTACTCATCGCTCGCTACCCGGGCGCCGACCTTGATCTCGCGCGTATCGAGCCGCGACAATCGGCCGTACGTCGAAAACTTGCCGATCGCGAAGTAGACCGACCCGTCCTCTCCTCGGTAGGCTACGCCCTTCGCGAGCAATTGCGCGACAAGATGCACCATCGCGGGGATCGTACCCGTGGCGCGCGGATACACGTGCGCCGGCGTGATCCGGAGGAAGTCGCGGTCTTCGAAAAACGCCTGCACGAACGGCTCGGTGTGGTGCACCAGGGATTTCCCCGCCGCCGCGGCCGCTTTGATGGTGCGATCGTCGACGTCGGTGAGATTCATGATGTGGTGCACCTCGTACCCGGAGCGCTCCAACCAGCGACGCAGCAGATCCTGGAACAGGAACGTGCGGAAGTTGCCGATGTGCGCGTAGTTCCACACCGTGGGGCCGCACGTATACAGCGTCACCCGCGGGGCGTGCAGCGGCACGAACGGCTCGGCCGTCCGGGTCATGGTGTTGTGAAGCGTCAGCGTCATGCCGGCGTAACGTAGAAACCCTCCAACGGAACGTCAACGCGGCGCCGGTTCGAGCGCATCGAACAGGGCGTCGTCCAGACTCTTGAGGCGGACCCGGGACGCGCGGACCGCCAGCCGATGCGCCCGGCAGAGCGCCAGCGCCGCTTCGGCGCTCTTGTGCCCGAGGTCGGCTTCGAGTCCCGTCGCGGTGACCCGGAACCCCGGTGGCGGGTCGCCAGGCGGCGCGTCCAGGATCACCTCCAGGACGCGGCCGCCCAGAAGCACCGTTGCGGGAGCGTCGCGCGCCAGCCGGCCGGCCCGCAGGACGAGAACGCGGTCGACCAATCGTTCCAGTCCCACGGGATCCGCGGATGACAAGAGGACAGTGGCGCCCGCGACCGCCAGGCGCTGCAGCCGGTCGGAAAGGTCACGCCGGTTGACGGCGTCGAGACCGGAGAAGGGATCGTCCACCAGCAGCAGGCGGCGACCCCCCAGCGCGCACTGGGCGAACAACAGGCGCCGTGCTGCGGCGATCGGCAGCATGGTCGCCGGCCGCCCGGTGAGGTCTTCCAGTCCCGCGACCTCCAGCGCCTCGCGCACGAGCGTCGTTCGGGCTTTCGCATTCCCGTGGCGCCGTGCGCAGTATTCGAGCACCTCGCGGACAGTCAGGGCAGGTGGGAAGGCGGGATCGCGCGGCGCGAACCCGACGAGCCGCCGCGCTGCCGGGCGGTGCGGTGGCTCTCCCCCGACCCGCACAACACCGGCATCCGGGCGCAGCAGACCTGCCGCGAGCCGCAGCAGCGTGGTCTTCCCGGCCCCGGAGGCCCCGACGACGCAGGCGATCTCTCCCGCGGCCAGCTCGAACGTCGCGTCGCTGATCGCGACGACCGGCGCGCGACCGAACGGCCGGCGAAACACGCGGCGCACGCCGCGCAGCTGAAGGGGGATCGTCATCGCGCGTGCGCCACCAGCCGTCCCACTCGCCACCGAGCCAGTAGCAGCCCGAGCCCGACCCACGTGGCGGCGTGCACGATGGAGCCCGGATCCCCGACGGCGATCGCGCGGTAGCGCCACGGCGCGGGACCGACTTCGAGCAAGGCGGCGACAACCACGCGGACGAGTCCCGGGTGCGGTGCACCGATCAGCGCTTCCGGGGGAGCGGCGCCCACCAGGGCCAACCAGATGAAGAGCAGACCGGCGAGCACGTTGCCGCCGCACCAGACCAGGGCGAGGGTGCAGGCACTGACGGCGGCTGCGGTGGCCAGGCCGGCGACGGCACCGCCGAGGCTCGCCGGCAC
>JBGPIW010000159.1:0-5874 GCA_041485045.1 Gemmatimonadota bacterium
CAGCCATCCCTCCGCGCGGTACCAGGCTGCCGTTCGGGCCAGGCCGGTCTCCAGATCGGTCGTCGCCCGCCAGCCGGCATCACGCGCAAGCGCGTCGGCACGGCAGGTCCAGGCAGGTGCCAGGAACTCGTTCGCTTTATCCGCCGACAGGACCGTGGCGCGCCCTGCAAGGTGTGCCAGCGAACCTACGGCCCAGAGGGCAATTCGCGCTAGCGTGCCCGGGACGGGCAGGTGGCGCGGCCGAGTACCCACAGCCCGGCCCACCGCTTCCACGAGGCCCCGGCTGGTGGTCGCAACCGGGTGCGCCGCGTAATAAAGGTTCCTGACGGCCGCAGGAGCCTGGGCGGCAGCGATGAGTGCGTCCGCCAGGTCGTCCGCATACACGACCGACAGTTCCTGCGTTCCGTCACCGATCACCGGACCTAAATGCGCCCGCGCCAGACGAAAGATGCGGAGCGTCTCTTTATCTCTCTCCCCGTACACGACCGGGGGCCGGACGATGGTCCATGGCAGGGCGGCCGCGCGCACCAGCTCTTCGGCCGCCAGCTTGCTCCGTCCGTAGTCGGTGACCGGCGCCGGGGCCCGTGACTCGTCGATCGGCCGCCCGGGCACGGTCGGTCCTCCCACGGCGAGCGTCGACACGTACACCAGGCGATGCGGCGGGTGCCGGGTCGCGGCCTCCAGCACGCGCGCGGTGCCGTCTCTGTTGACGGTGAGGAAGTCACGCAGGTTTCTGGCGCTGATGCGCCCCGCGACGTGGTAGACGACGTCAGCCTCCGCGCACCCCTGCCGGAGGGCCTCCGGGGCATTGAGGTCCCCTGCGATGATGCGAACGCCGGTCCATCCGAGCGCCCGCGCTTTGGCGGGATCGCGCACCAGGCAGGCCACGGTATCCCCCCGTCGCTGCAGCGCATCGACGAGATGGGCGCCCACGAATCCCGTGGCGCCCGTGACAAACGCCCTCACAGCGGCTTGTCGAAAACGCGATACGTCTTGTAGGGGCGGAAGCCGAGACGGGAGAGCCCGTTGATCATTGCCGCGTTGTCTTCCAGGATCCAGCCGGCTTCTCCCTGGGGCATCCCGCGGGCGGTCGCGTGGGTCCAGATCCAGTGGTAGAGCAGGGCGTCGATGCCCTTGCCGCGGTATTCCTTCAGCGTGCCCAGTAAGGGAATCCGTGCCCGATCGATCTTGCGCGCGTACCACAGAATCTTCAGCAGGCCGGGAAAGAGCCGGCCCGACGGGTTGTGCTTCAGGGCGACGTTGAAATCCGGGATGGCGACCCCGAATCCCACGACGCGCCCCGCGATTTCCGCGAACACCACGAGATCGGCGACGATGATCGGCTTCAGCTGCTTGGCGAGGTGCTCGAGCTCCGCGTCGGTCATCGGCACGTAGCCCCAGTTCTGCTCCCACGCTTCGTTGAACAGCGCCTTCACGAGCTCCACTTCTTCCCGGAACCGCTTCATATCGAGCGGGCGCAGGGTCACCCCCAGCCGCTCGGCCAGGACGTCGCGCGCGCGGATGAACCGCTCCGGGGGCGCTTCGCCTCCGCCCCAAAAGGCGATCAGGTCTTTCGCCTTGTGGAATCCGTACTGCTCGTGCAGCGGCACGTAGTACGCCGGATTGTGCGGCATCAGCACGACCGGCGGCGTATCGAAACCCTCAATCAGCAGGCCGCATTCGTCGTTGATCGACGGGCTCATCGGGCCGCGCATCGTATCGAGGCCGCGCGCCCGCAGCCACCGCGCGGCCGTATCGAAGAGAGCGGCGGCCGGGGCCGGGTCGTCCACGCACTCGAAGAACCCGTAGAAGCCGATTCGATCCTGATGCAACCGGTTGTGGGCGTCGTTCTGAATGGCCGCGATGCGCCCGACCACGCGCCCATTGTCGGTCGCGAGGAAATACTCCGCCTGCGCGTGGTGGAAGAACGGATTCTTTTTCGGGGAAAGGACGGTGCGGACGTCCATCCGCAACGGCGGGACCCACATCGGGTCCCGCTGGTGCAACGAATACGGAAAGGCGATGAAACGCTCGAGGTCCCGTCCGGAGCGGACGGAGACCACCGCGACGCTCAAATGACCCCCAGCTCCTTGCCGAGCCGGGCGAACGTGTCGATCGCGCGGTCGATCTGCTCGAAGGTGTGCGTGGCCATGAGGCTGGTGCGCAGCCGGCACTGGGACGGCGGCACCGCGGGCGGCACGACCGGGTTGGTGAACACCCCCGCGTCGAACAACTTACGCCAGAAGACGAAGGTCTTCTCGAGCGGGCCGATCAGGACCGGGACGATCGGCGTCTCGGTGGGGCCGATATCGAAGCCCAGGCCCCGCAGGCCGTCCTGCAACCGTCGCGTGTTCACCCACAACTGATCGCGACGCTCCGGCTCGCGCTGCAGCACGTGCAGCGCGGCGAGCACGCCCGCGGTGTTCGACGGGGGCAGGGCGGCCGTGAAGATGAGCGGCCGGCTGTGGTGCTTCAAAAAGTGAATGACGTTCTCGGTGCCTGCCGCGAACCCGCCGATCGACGCCAACGATTTGGAGAAGGTGCCGACGATCAGGTCGACCTCTTCGGTGAGCCCGAAGTGCGCGGCTGTGCCGTCGCCCTTCGGTCCCAGGACGCCTACGGAGTGGGCATCGTCCACTGCGAGCGCGGCGCCGAACTTTTGCGCGACCTTGATCAGGTTGGGCAGGTCGGCGATGTCGCCTTCCATCGAATACACGCCGTCCACGATCACCATGGTCCCGGTTCCTTCGGGGACGCGCTGCAGCTTGCGCTCGAGTCCGGCGAGGTCTCCGTGGTTGAAGCGCACCGTCTCGCCCTGCGACATCTTCGCGCCGTCGACGATCGAGGCGTGGTCCAGCTTGTCGAGGAAGACCATGTCGCCGCGACCGACCAGCCCGGAGATGACGCCGAGGTTCGCTTGATACCCGGTCGAGAAGACGAGGCAGGATTCCTTGCCGAAGAACTCGGCCAGCTCCAATTCCAGCTTTTCGTGCAGGTCCAGCGTGCCGTTCAGGAACCGGCTGCCGGTGCATCCGGACCCGTAGCGCTCCAGCGCCGCGCGGGCGGCCGCGAGGACTTCCGGATGATGTGTGAGCCCCAGGTAATTGTTGGAGCCCATCATGATCCGCTCTCTGCCCTCGATGATCACGACCGTGTCTTCGGAGCGCGAAATCGGCTTGAAATACGGGTACAGGCCTGCCGCCTGGACTTCGCGCGCCTTGGTGAAATTGCGACATTTATCAAAGAGCGCGATGTGCTGCAGGATTTCAGTCCGCACGAATCTCTCACCTGTGGAAATCGTGCTACAGCTTAGCGGCGACATGACCAAACCGCAAGGCGAACCGTGGGTTGCGCGTTAGCGGACGTTGTGCCTGGGGCGTAACTTACGAGCCTCGTGCCTTCATGTTCCGCCGGCGGCCGCCGGCCCGTCGCGCTGTACTCTACCGCTGCGCTCGGCGTCGGTTCCCGCACGGCGCAATCCGCAACGTCGCGACTCCCACGCGTGCTGTCGTGAGCGCGAAAGTCCTTCGCGCAACTTGGGGTTCGCTCGCCGCGGCGGCGTCGCTCGCGGCGCAACGTGCTCCAGCCGGCGCCAGTCCGTACCAGATCGCGTACGTATTCGAGTCGAAAGTTCCCGCGGGCCACGAGGCCACGGTGCGCCTGAGGGTCAGCGGCGCGCTGGGCGATACGACGCTCATCCAGCTGCCCGCCTGGTATCCCGGACGCTACGCCATCTACAATTTCGCGGCGAACGTGCAGGAGACCCACGCGTCGTGCGACGGACGCGCCGTCAGCGCGCCCAAGCGCGACAAACAGACGTGGGTGGTCCGGTGCAAGGCGCCGCTGCGCGGCTCCGCGACACTCGAATTCGCCCAGCGCGTGTGGTGGGACGACCTGACCGGCTCCACATCGCAGATCGACTCGTCGCACATCAATCTGAACCCCGGGAGCGTCTTCCCCTACGTGGTGGGGCACAAACCCGACTCCGTCAGCGTCACCTACGTCGGTCCCGAGGGTTGGACGGTGGTCAACGGCGCGGTCGCCTCTCCATGGCCGGGCGCCCTCACCCAGCGCTTCCCGAACTACGACGTCTTCATCGACCACCCCACGGAGATCTCGTCCCGCGCCTCCGTGGACACATTCAGCCTCGAGGGTACGCAATACCGCGTGCTGGTGCATGCCGAAGGCGACACGGGCGTGGGACGGCGGCGGCAACTCACCGCCGACCTCAAGGCGATCGTGCAGGCGGAGGTCGCGTTCTGGGGCGTCCAGCCGATGGAGCGCTACACGTTCCTCGTGCACTACGTTCCCGGTAATCGCGGCGGCGGCGACGGAATGGAACACCTCACCTCTTGCCAGGTCATCATCCCCGCCGCCCTCGCCGACACCGCGGGCGAATCCGGTCCGCAGGGCTATTACGGCCGGCACGAGTTGTTCGCGCACGAGTTTTTCCACACCTGGAGCATGAAGCGGTTACGCGCGCGCGAGCTGGGGCCCTGGGACTACACGCGCGACAACCCCACTACCACGCTGTGGGTGGGAGAAGGGTTCACCAACTATTACGGTGCGCGGCTCGTGTATCGGGCCGGGTTGTGGAGCCGGCCGCTCTACCTGACACGCGTCGCGGCCAACGTCGCCCAGCTGCAGGCGACGCCGGGACGGCTCGCGATGAGCGCCGAGGACGCGTCGCTGAGCGCCTGGTTCATGGACCGCGTCCCGTTGCGCCAGGAAGCGATGCTGCGCAACAGCGCGATCAGTTACTACACGAAGGGAGAGGCGCTCGCGTGGCTGATCGACCTCGAGGTACGGGCCCGCAGCGGGGGCGAGAAGACTCTCGATGACGTGATGCGCCTGCTGTGGCAGCGGTTCTGGAATGGTGCCACGACCTCGTACTACTTGCAGGGACACGGATATGGGGATGCCGATGTCCGGCAGGCGCTGAACGACGTCACGCAATCCGATTTCACGGACTTCTTCGTGCGCTACGTCGCCGGAACGGAGGAGCTGCCGTACGGATGGACCCTCGAGAAGGTGGGTCTGCGCCTCGTGACCGACGCGGGAACCTCGAGCTCGCGCATCGAAACGGACCCCGACGCGTCCGAGGAATCGCGCCGGCTCGGGGAAGCCTGGTTGGCAGGCCGATGAGCGAGCCGGGGCGGGACGTCCAACTTCCGCGCGTCATGGGGCTGCGCGACGTGGTGTTGTTCAACATCAGTGCCATCGTCGGACTGCGGTGGCTCACCACGTCGTCGAGTCAGTTCGGGGCGTCCGCGCTGCTCCTGTGGGTGGTCGCGATGGTGCTGTTCTTTATCCCCTCCGCGATCGCGGTGCGCGAGCTGGCAGAAATCGATCCCGGAACCGGCGGAATTTACTGCTGGGTGAACCGGGGGTTCGGGAAGCGACATGCGTTCGTCGCGGGGTGGGGCTACTGGGTGAACAACCTGCTGTATTTTCCCTCCCTGCTCGTGACCACGGCGGCGATCGCGGCCTACATCGGCGGGCCACGCACCGCCCCGCTCGGCAATAACTCCATGTTCATCCTGGTCGTATCGCTGGCGGGGATGTGGATCGCCGTGTGGCTCAACGTGGTGGGGCTGCGGGTGGGGAAGTGGTTGCCAAACCTCGGCGGGTTTGGGACCTGGGTGCCGGCGCTCCTGTTCGTGCTGCTCGCCACATGGTCGCTGCTCGCACACGGGAGCGCGACCTCTTTCAGCCCCCGCGCCCTGATTCCCGAGCACCTCGACCTGCCCTCGATCAATCTGTTCGCCACGATGACGTTCGCCTTCGCGGGACTCGAGCTGGCGCCCACCCTGGGCGGGGAGATACGCGACCCCGCGGCCACGCTGCGCCGCGGGGTCCTCGTCTCCGGCGGGG
>JBGPIW010000160.1:0-5832 GCA_041485045.1 Gemmatimonadota bacterium
ATGAGGCACCGGAGAGGGAATCACCCCCGGAGGCCCGCTGTCGGCGCTGTGAAGGCCCCCTCGGCCCCCGGCGGCGCTACGGGGCGCTCTACTGCCTGGAATGTGCCCGTGAGCGTAACCGGGAGCGCGCCAGTACCAGAGGGCGGCGCCGGTGGTGGGCCTCCCGCGGCTGCCGGGCCTGTCAGAAGTCCACGGGCTTGCCGTGTCGCCGCCATCGCGGGCGGCGCGTGGCGTGACCACCAAGGAGGCCGACCGATGACCGGCGCCCCGGACGGCCGCACGGTGGAGGCGGTGGCGCGGCAAGCTCGTGATCTCGCCGAGGGCCTATTCGCGATGGTCTGGCCGCGTAATGCCGACGAGATACTCGCGGGTCGAAACTTCGCCACCGGGGCGCTTGCCGACATGCTGCTACCGCATCTCCTGGCCAGCCGTGCCCTCGCCGCCGAGCGCATCACGGCGCTGGAGCGTGAGAAGGGCGAGCGTTGGGGCGCTGGGAAGGGGCACTCGCGGTGGTCGCAAGCCGAACGACTGTTTTGCGTCGAATGCGATCCGAGCGGTCGGCCAGAAGGCGGGACCCGATGATCGAGGGAGCATGAAGCGGCGGCGGCGCGTCTTCGTCTGCTTCGTCGGCACCTTCAAGCCGGGCGATCCGCGGCCGAGCGGCATGGATAGCGGGGATGGCGGCCCGTGACCCCCGAGCCGGAGAACTTCATCCCGTGGGAGCAGATCGCGCCGCTCATCGAGGACGGCATGACGCTCCGCGATCTCGCGCGGCGCATCGTCGCATCGGCGGGGCTCGATGCGCCGCGCTACACGCTGCTCACGACGAAAGGGCCCCAGATGCCGACGGCGACGCTCGCCGAGGTGCTGCGGCGAGGCGTCTGGATCGTGAAGGCCGATTCCGCCGAGGCGCGTCACACCAGGCTTGTCGCCAACTACCGGCTCGCCGATCACAGGTTCCACGTCGCCGACCTCCCGCGCACCGTCCTGCCGGGACTGCGGAGGCGCGAGAGCTACGACGAGGATGTCCGGTGAGCCCCACTGCCCGCAGCCTCGCCCTGCTGCGCAAGCGCGGTGCCGTCCCCGGCGTCGTCGAGCGTTGGAATCCGGGCGCGCGGGTGCGGCAGGACTTCCTCGGCTTCGCGGACATCGTTGCCGTCGAGCCGGGGCGCGTGGGGTCGGTCGCGGTGCAGGCGTGCGTGACCGGCGATCAGGCCAAGCGCCTCGCGAAGATTTGCGCCGAGGCCCGCGCCCGCACCTGGCTGGCCGCCGCGAATCGCATCGTGATCCACGGCTGGGCCAAGCGCGGCCCGCGCGGCAAGCGCAAGACGTGGACGCTGAGTGAGACCGTCGTCACCGAGGAGGTGATCGCGATGACCGAGCAGCCAAAGCCCGCCGAGCCAACCGAGCCGGCGCCGGCACCGAGCCCGGAGCCGCAGGCGCCCTGACCCCCAGCCCGGCGCGGTGGCCCGTGCGCTGCGCCGGCTTTCCTCAAGAAGGAGACGCTGAATGAAAGTATTCGCCAACGTGGATTGGGACCTGAGCACGCCCAGCGGCAACATTGCCAGCTGGGAGCAGGTCAGCATCGCGGTGCTGATGGACATCCGGCGTGAGCTGCGAACGTTGAATGCGCTTTTGGCGTGCCCCAACTTCGCGACCATCCCGCGCACGCTGCGCATCATCAGCCGGAACACGGCGAAGCGACGCAAGACGTGATGACCGCCCCGGCTTCGTTGACGTGGGGGCATGTAGCGTGAGCCTCAAGATCAGCACCGAGCGCTCGTTGCCGCTGAAGTTCCTCTCGCTTCGCAAAGTCGTATTCGGTGGCTCCGGCTCCGGCAAGACATCGTGGTGTCGCGTCCTCTTCGAGGAAGCGACCGCCAGCGGCGTGCTATGCGGCGCTGTTGATTTGAAAGGTGATTTCTGGGGATTGAAGTCCACCGCCGACGGCCGGCGCGATGGCATCCCGATCGTGATCTTCGGCGGCGAGCACCAGGATGTGCCGCTCGACGAGGCCGGCGGCGCGTCGCTGGCCGACATCGTCGTCGAGCTCCGCCAGCCGTTCGTCGTCGACTTGGAGCAGCTCTCCAAGGGCAAGCAGCTGCGATTCCTGGGCGCCTTTTTCGAGCGCTTGTATGACCGGAACCGCGAGCCGCTCGTCCTGCTCTGCGACGAGGCCGACCGCTACGCGCCCCAGAAGCCGATGAGCCCGGAGGCTAACATCTGCCTGGGCGCGGCCGAGGACATCGCCAAGCGGGGGCGCAAACACGGGATCTTTCCGATGTTCATTACCCAGCGGAACGCGTCTCTGAACAAGAGCGTGTCCGAGCTATGCGACGTCGCGATCGTGTTCAGGACCCCGGGGCCGCGCGACCAGGAGGCCGTGCACGAGTGGTTCGGCACGAAGGCCACGCGCGAGCAGCGCGACGACGTCATGGGCCGTCTCGCCGGACTGGCCACCGGCACTGCGGTGATCTGCAGCGCGCATCCCGACATGAAGCTGTTCACGACGGTGGCCATCCGTCAGCCCTCGACGTTCGACTCGTCGGCGACCCCCGAGATCGGCAAGCGACGCATCGAACCGAAGCGGTTGGCCCAGCCGGACCTCGATCTGCTCACCAAGAAGATGGCCGCCACGATCGAGAAGTTCAAGGCCGAGGACCCGCGGGCGCTGCGGGCGGAGATCGCGCGGCTCACCAGGGAGTTGACGGCCACGAAACAGGTTGTTTCCCACCAGGAGATACAGCGCGTCGAGGTGCCGGTGCTCAAGGCCGAGCAGGTCAAGCGCCTGGAGCGGGCTATCCGCGCCTTCGAGCAGATGGGCAGCAGCCTCGACACCGCCGTCGCGCACCTCGCCGACGTCCAGACGCGGACCCAGGCTATCGCCGAGCTGGCCAAGGAGGCGGCTGCTCAGGTCTGGACGGTCGCACGAGGCCGGCTCCAAGCCCCGGCAGCACCGGCCCCGCGCGCCAGCATGCCCGAGCATGCCCCGGCACGTCCCAGCATGCCGCTGCGGGCGCGCACGGTGCCCCAGCGGACCGCTGGGGGCCCGGACGAGCTCCAGCAGCGCATCCTTGACACCGTCGCCATGCTCAACGCCCGCAGCATCGACGTCTCACGGGACAGCGTGGCGCGCTGGCAGGACCTGCACCCCACGGGCGGACGCTACGGCAAGAACCTGGGATTCCTACGCGCTGAGGGCTACCTCGACGGCTTCCGGCTCACCGACAAGGGTCTGCGGGCCTCCCGCGCGCTCCCGACCGGCCTGGACGCCGCGCTGGCTGCGCTCAGCGACGAGCCGAAGCGTGAAATCATCCGCGCCGTGCTGGCGGCAGGCAAGCCGCTGTCGCGGGATGAGCTCGCTGCCGCGCTCGGACTTCACCCAACCGGAGGCCGTTTCGGGAAGAACCTCGGCTGGCTGCGCACGATGGGCCTCATCACCGCGCGCGGACCGATCGCGGTCACCGAGGGGCTGCACCGATGACCGCTCCGCTGCCCGCCACCATCGAGGTGTGTCAGCGCATCCGCTCCGGCCTCCCCTGTCTCGGCCGCGTGCATCGCAGCGGCGTGCCGGAGCGCGTGACCTGTACGGCGTGTGGCAGTCACGCGGACGGCGTGATTTATCGACGGGAGGAGCCGCGTGCCGATAACGCGTAGGCGGTATCGGTTGACAGAGGCGGAGCGCCAGCCGGCGCGTGGCGGCGTTCGGCGACGAGCGAGAAGAAGTGAGGCAGGTTCGGGCGTGGCGCGGCAGGCGAGGTGAGGCCCGGCGCGGGCGGGCCGGGTATGGCCAGGCGAGGAGCGGCAGGCCCGGTGAGGGGTGGTGCGGATGGCGAGGTCGGGCGAGGGTCGGTCAGGCAGCGCAGGCGCGGAACGGATGGACCGGCGCGGATAGGCTGGGCTCGGAAAGGCTAGGCCGAAAGGAGATTCAGTCATGGCGAAGAAGCGCAGCGCGGTCGCAGTCATCATCCAGCCGCCCGATTTCGGGCGCGCGGTCATCACGATCGTCGGCACGGCGCCGCTGGTCATCAATGCGTTCTCCGCGAAGGCGCGCGAGCAGATCCGCGCCAAGCAGGAGAAGGGCTCGCAGGCGAAGAAGGGCGCGCCGCGCGAGCCCAAGGATTTCCAGGCCGCGTACGAGGCGGCCAAGCACGTCTCGCGCGAGGGCTGGTGCGGGATCCCGGCGCCCGGGTTTCGCAACGGCCTGATTTCGGCGTGTCGGCTCGTCGGCTTCAAGATGACGCTCGCCAAACTGTCGCTCTTCATCGAGGCCGACGGCTTCGATGGGGTCGATGGCACGCCGCTGGTGCGGATCTCCAAGGGCGAGCCGAAGTACGTCGAGCACCCGGTGCGCAACGAGTCCGGGGTCGCGGACATTCGCCCACGCCCGATGTGGGCGGAGGGCTGGGAGGCGTGCGTGCGCATCCGCTGGGACGCCAGCCAGTTCAGCGTGCAGGACGTGCTCAATCTCATGGCCCGCGTCGGCGCCCAGGTCGGGATCGGTGAGGGGCGGCCCGACTCCAAGAACAGCGCCGGGATGGGCTGGGGGCTCTTCGACGTGAAGCCCGGGCGGCACGAATGAAATACCGCTGGCGCGCCGGCGCCCGGGAGACGCTCGACGCGCAGTCGGTCGGGGAGCATCTCGAAACGCTTCGCGCCGAGCACGGCGGCCTCACGGCCCACACCGTGCTCGGCGATGCGACGTCGCCGCGCTCGCCGCTCCACGACGGGTTCGAGTGGGACGACGGGCGCGCCGCTCACGAGCACCGCCTGCATCAGGCGCGGATGATGCTGGCCCACATCGCCGTCGTCGTGAGCACGGGCGATGACGACAGCCGGGATATTCGCGCGTTCGTCGTCGTGAACCGGGGCACGCAGGACCGCTACGAGTCCATCAGCGTCGTCATGCGTGATCCAGTGCTTCGGCATCAAGTATTGATGCGCGCGCTCCGAGAGCTGGAGTCATGGGAGCGCCGCTATCACGATCTCCGCGAGTTCGGCGGCGTCCGCGCCGCCATCACCAAGACCCAGCGGACGCTCGCATGACGGATCCGTTCCCCCTGGCCCCGGTCCCCGTCGGCGATTGCGTTGGGTCCTCCCGATGATCCGCACCGACGACAATGCGCCGTATCACTCCAAATTCCAGCAGGCGGGACTGCTGGCCTACGGGTGGTGGCATGCGGCGCTGTCCTACTGTGGGCGCCAACTCACCGATGGATTCATCGCGGATCGGGACCTGTGCCTGGTCTTCCCGACCGCCACCCTGGAGGACGTCACCGCGGCCGTGGAGGCTCTCATCCGTGAAGGCTCCCTGCATCGCCTGGCGGCCGGCCAGCGTAGTCCCTGCGGCCGTCGGCGTCGTGGGTGCCCACGGATCTGCGCGCCGACCAGTGGTGTGTTGCTTCACGACTACTTCGACTACCAAGAGCGTGCGCAGCTGGCGCGCCTTCGGCGGCGTAACTTGAGCACCTACGGCCGTCAAGGTGGCATGAAATCAGGTGAATCACGCCGAGCCTCGGCTTCAAGCCACGCCGAAGCCTCGGCTGTCCCCCTATCCGTTCCTATCCGTTCCGTTCCTTTAGAAACAAAACCTCGAAGAGAACTAGATGCGGTGGATAACTCCACGGATGCGGTGGATAACTCCACGGGCCCGCCGCCCGAGACTCGCACGGTTGCTCACGCAACGAGTCCGGAGCCGAAGCAGGCCGACCGGCAGGCCGCCCTCGACGCGCTCGCCCGGGCCCATGGCCTGACGACCGAGCAACTGCGGGACGGCGCGGCCGAGCTCGCGCGGTCCACAGCCCACGCGATGGCGAGGCCGAAGCCGTGAGC
>JBGPIW010000161.1:0-5811 GCA_041485045.1 Gemmatimonadota bacterium
AGCGCTTTGGCGGCGATCGCCGGCGGGAGGCGGCCCGCCTGGGCGAGCAGCGACACCTGCTCGCCCGCCATGAGGGTGGGCACGAGCCACGTCCCGTGCTGCACCATCAAGGCGACCGCCTCGCTGTCCAGTATCGAGCCGTGCTCGATCGAGGTGACGCCGGCCCGGACGGCGGCCTTGATCCCCGCGGTGCCGTGGGCGTGCGCCGCCACCCGCCGCGACAGCATCCGCGCCGTCTCGACGATGGCCCGCATCTCCTCTTCCGTATACTGCTGCGCGCCGACCGAATCGGTGGCCGACAGGACCCCGCCGGTCGCGCAGATCTTGATGACGTCGGCGCCGTACTTCACCATGTAGCGCACGGCGGCGCGCACCTCATCCACTCCGTTCGCCACACCGTCGGCGATCCCCGATTCGTGCCCGGTGGCGTCGGGACGCAGCCCGTCCTCGTCGTCGCAGTGACCGCCCGTGATCCCGAACGAGATGCCTGCCCCGAGAATCCGCGGTCCCGGAATCCAGTCGGCGTTGATGGCGTTGCGTAAGGCGATGTCGTTGAAATAGGCGGTGCTGACCACGCGCACGGTGGTGAACCCCGCTTCGAGCGTCTCCTGGGCGTGCGCGGCGCCGAGCAGCGCGAGCTGGCCGGGCAAATCGGTGAGCCCGGCGTGCTGCCAGTCACCGTCGCCGATGGTATGGCCGGCGAGGTGAACGTGGGCGTCGATGAATCCGGGCAGCACCGTTGCGCCCGAGAGGTCGATCACGGTCGCGCCGCGCGGAACCGCCACGTCAGGACCGACCGCGGTAATGCGATCGCCCCGGATCAGGATCACCGCGTTCTTGACGGGGGCCGCTCCGGTGCCGTCGATCAGCGTCCCGGCCCGGATGGCCGTAACGGGTTGGCTGTCCGGGGCGGGAGCGGGCGCCTGCGCGGCCAGTGCCGACCAGGCGAGCAGCGCGGTGATCATTTCAGTCGCTCCTTGAGCTTGCCGAACAGCCCTCCACCGCCGCCGGCACCCTCCCCCTCGGACAGGGCCTCGGCGAACGCGACGGTCGTGGGAAACCGGTTCTCGGGATTAGTCTCCAGCGCCTTGCTGATCGCCTTCTCGAGGCCCGCGGGGAGATCGGGGCGCACGGTCCGGATCGGCGTCGGGGTGCCACGCAGCCGGGCGATCATCATCTCCTGGGCGTTGCGGCCCTGGAACGGCAGCTTGCCGGTGAACATCTCGAACGCCACGATGCCGAGGGCGTAGACGTCGGAGCGGGCGTCGAGGACCTTCCCGCGGATCTGCTCCGGACTCATGAACTCCGGCGTGCCGAGGATGATGCCGGTCGCCGTGAGCTTGGCGATCGAGGGATCGGCGCGCCGCTCCTTGGCGAGGCCGAAATCCATGACCACCGCGCGGTCCGAGCCGTCCTCATTGGGGACCAGCATGATGTTTTCGGGCTTCAAGTCGCGGTGCACGATCTGAAGGTCGTGGGCGTGATGCAGGCCCGCGCAGACCTGGCGCAGAATCGACAGCCCGGCGGCGAGGTCCATCGGACCGCCCCGGACCTCGCGGTCCGACAGCAGCTCGCCGTGGAGGAACGGCATCACCAGGTAGATCAGGCCGTCCTCCGATTCCCCGAGGCGGAGAATGCGGCAGACGTTGGGGTGGTCGAGTCGCATCGCGAGGCCGGCTTCCCGCCGCAGCCGCTCCACCGAGCTCTTGTCGCTCGCCAGCTTGGGCGAGAGGACCTTGATCGCCACTTCCTGGTCGCTGGAAATCTCCTTGGCGAGGTAGACGTAGGACATACCGCCCTCGCCGAGCTTTTTCATCACCTGATAGCGGGCGTCGAGCATTTGGTTGGAGAGCGTCGACGCGCGGTCCAGGCTGGGCGGGGGCTTGAGCGGCGGAGTCCGGACGGCCGTGGCGCTGCCGACCGGCGTCCTCGGTGTCGCGGGCGGAGCGCCCTGGACGTCCACCAGCATCGACCCGTCCTTGGGACAGAATCGGGCGGCATCGGAATAGACGGTCTTGCACTTCGGACAGCGTCGCTGGCTCATTCGCGTACCCGGTTGCGGCCTTCGTCTTTCGCTCGGTAGAGGGCCTGGTCCGCCAGCGCGATGAAGCTGTCGGCGCTGGTGACGCGCTCATTGGGGAAGCCCGCGAGCCCGATGCTGACCGTCAGCTGCAGCGGATCTTCGCCGACCGGGGCGAAGTCGTGCCCCGCAATCTTGCTGCGCACCCGCTCCGCGAATACCAAGGCGCCGCGCAGCATGGTCTCGGGCATCACGACGACGAACTCTTCGCCCCCATAGCGCGCGACGATGTCCACCGAGCGAGCTTCGTGGCGCAGCAACTCTCCAACTTGCCGCAACACCGCGTCGCCCGCCAGATGGCCGCGCCGGTCGTTGACCTGCTTGAACCGGTCCAGGTCCGCCAGCATGACGCTGAGGTAGAGATTGTAGCGCCGCGCCCGGTCCAACTCGGTCGCGAGCGCTTCGGCCAGGGCCCGGCGGTTCAGCGTCCCGGTCAGCGCGTCGGTCGACGCGAGCTGCTCGAAGCGCCGCCTGTCGAGGACCGCCGTCTCGAAATCGTACGCTTTCTCGATCGCGGCCACCGCGGCGTCGATGACCGACTCGGCGAACTGGGCGTCGGCCGGCGTGAGCGGAGCATCCGCTTCGGTGGTGCGCAGGAAGAACACGCCCACCTGCCGGTCCCGCATACTGAACGGCGCCGCGACCGCCGAGCGGGTGGGCACGACGATCCCCTCGGTGCGCCACCGGAGGCGCTCCGCCTCGTACAGCGGATCGGTCGCTACGTCGGCCACCAGCACCGGCTTCCCGCTGCCCAACGCGCGCTCGATTTCCGGGTAGCGCCCCATCGAGATCTCGAGGTTGCGCAGCATCGGGTTTTCGAAGGAGGCCACGACCATTCCGGTGCGGTCGCCGGAGGCGGCCAGCACGATGGAGCACTTCGAAATGTTGAGCGCGCGCGCGACGCGCCGCACCAGGATGTGGTAGATCTCGTCCGGCTTGAGCGAATCGGTGATCTCGTGGAGGATCTCGACCATCGCGAGCCGGCTGCGGGCCTCATCGCGGGCCTGCGCCAGGGCCCGGCCGAGCCGCAGCTGGACTTCGATGCGGGCGAACAGCTCTTTGACCTTGAACGGCTTGGGAATGAAGTCCGCCGCGCCCAGCCCCAGCGACTTGACCGCAGCTTCCTCCGGCGCCATGGACGAGATCATCAGCACGGGGAGGTCGCGGAACCGCTGATCCTCTTTCAGCTGCTCCAGCAGCGCCAGCCCGTCCACCTTGGGCATCATGATGTCGAGCAGCAGCAGCTGGGGCTTTTCTTCGGCGACGAGCGCCAGCAGGTCTTTGCCGCCGGGGCTCACCACGATCTCGTAGCCGCGCTCCTTGAGGATGTAGCTGAGTGTGCGGACCAGCGACTCGTCGTCGTCGGCAATGAGGATCTTGGGGACCGCCGAGGACCCGGACGACCGGCCCGGGGCTGCCACCGGCGCGTCGCTCATGAGCGGCGCCGGTCTTCGAGCAGGGCCGGATCCACGTTGCCCCCGCTCACCACGAGGACCACGGGCGGACGGCGGTATTGCTCGAGCAGGCCGGCCCGTAACGCCGCCGTTGTGGCGGCGCCCGAGGGCTCCACCGTGAGACCGCACTCCTGGTGCAGAAAGAACACCGCTTCCCGGATGGCGTCGTCGGTCACCGTCACGACGCCCGCCAACCGTTCCTTGTGCTGCTGCAAGGTCTCGAAGGGGAGGTCACCGACCGAGAGCGTGATGAGCCCGTCGGCGATGCTCGCGGTGCGCTCGAGCCTCACGGGGTGACCGGCCGCGAGGGAGCGGGTCAGCTTGGGGGCGCCGGCGGGCTCCACCCCGACGACCCGCGCCCGGCTGTTGGCGGCCGCGAGACCGCGTGCCACGCCGGAGATGAGCCCGCCACCGCCGACCGGGACGACGACCGTGGCGACGTCGGGCAGCCCCTCGGCAATCTCGACGCCGACCGTGGCCTGCCCGGCAATGATGTCGGGATGGTCGAACGGGGGGATCACGGCGAGCCCGTCGCGCTCGGCGATCTCCAGCGCGGCCACGCGGCGGTCCTCGGAGGTCCGCCCGGCGAACACGACCTCGCCGCCCCACCGCTTCACGCCTTCTATTTTCACCGCGGGCGCCGTCTCGGGCATGACGATGACGGCGCGCACCCCGAAGCGCCGCGCGGCGAACGCGACCGCCTGGCCGTGGTTGCCCGAAGAAAACGTGATCACGCCGGGGGCGCGGGCGGCTTCGCTCAGCTTGCGGATCGCATTGTAGGCGCCGCGGATCTTGAACGCGCCCATCGGCTGCCGGCTCTCGAGTTTGAGCCAGGCGTCGAGCGGCGCCACCCACTGCAGCGGGGTGCGCACGGCGACGCCCTCCAGCGCCCGGGCCGCCTCGGCGACCTCCCGGTCTGCGATGTCGGCGATCACGCTATTTCTTCTTTTTCTTGTTCTGGTTCTTGGCGCCGGACCGGCCCGGCTGCCCCTTCTTGGCGGCCGGCGCCGCGGTGCCTTCCTCTGTCTCGTCGCCGTCCTCCTCGTCCTCTTCCTTGACGATGCGCGCGACGTCCACGACCAGGTCGCCGGCGGTGAGGTTCATCACCTTCACGCCCTGCGTGTTGCGACCCGTGATGCGGATGCCCTCGACCGGCACGCGGATCACGATGCCCTTCTTGGTGATCATCATCAGCTCGTCGTCGGGGAGCACTTCCTTGAGGGCGATGATGTCGCCGGTCTTGTCGCTGCGCTTCAAGGTGATGATGCCCCGGCCGCCGCGGTGCTGGACGCGGTACTCGTCGAGCTCGGAGCGCTTCCCCATGCCCTTCTCGGTGACGACGAGCAGGGTCGAGGAGCGGCGGATGATCACGACATCGATCACCTTGTCGCGCTTGTCGAGGGCCATTCCCCACACGCCGGTCGCCGTGCGCCCCATGTCGCGTACGTCCTGTTCGTGGAACCGGATGCTCATGCCGTGCCGGGTTGCGAGCACGATGTCGTTCTTGCCGTCGGTGACCTGGACGTCGATCAGCTCGTCGCCCTTCTCGATGTTGATCGCCCGGATCCCCGACGAGCGGGGGTTGCCGAACTCCGACAGCCGGGTCTTCTTGACCAGCCCTTCCCGGGTGGCGAAGAACAGGAACTGTTCCTCCGTGAATTCCCGCACCGGCACCAGTGCCGCCACGCGTTCGTCGGGCTTGATCGCGACGCAGTTCAAGATCGGCTTGCCGCGGGCGGCGCGGGCCGCCTGCGGGATCTCGTGCACCTTCAGCCAGTAGCACTGTCCGTTCTGCGTGAAGAACATCACGTAGTCGTGCGTCGACGCGATGAACAGGTGCTCCAGCCAGTCGTCGTCCTTGGTGTGGGCCGCGGTGACGCCCCGCCCGCCGCGCCGCTGCCGCCGGTAGGACGACGTGGGGAGCCGCTTGATGTAGCCCCCGTGCGAGACCGTGATCACCATGTCCTCCTCGGCGATCAGGTCTTCGATCGAGAACTCGCCCTGGTCGGCGACGATCTCGGTGCGCCGTTCGTCCCCGAAGCCGTGGGACAACTCGAGGAGCTCTTCCTTCAGGATCTTCATGCGGCGCGGCTTGGAAGCGAGCAGCTCCTTGCACTCCTTGATGAACTTGCGGACTTCGCGCAGCTCGTCTTCGAGCTTGGTGATCTCGAGCGCGGTGAGGCGCGCGAGCCGCATGTTGAGGATTTCCGCCGACTGGCGCTCGGAGAGCTTGAAGCGCTTGCGCAGGGACGCATCGGCCGACGGCACGTCCTTCGC
>JBGPIW010000162.1:0-5792 GCA_041485045.1 Gemmatimonadota bacterium
ATGAAGCCGGGGGCAATCCTCGTCAACACGTCGCGCGGCGACTTGGTGCGAGAAGAGGCGCTGGCGGCCGCCCTCGAGAGCGGCCGGCTCGGCGCGGCGGGGCTCGACGTGTACGCCGAGGAGCCGGCCATCGCGCCGCGGCTGCTCGCGGCGCCCCGGGCGGTGCTGCTGCCGCACATCGGCAGCGCCACGCACGAGACGCGCCGAGCGATGGCGGGACTCGCGATCGCGAACGCGCAGGCGGTCCTCGCGGGGAAGCCGCCGTTGACCCCGGTGTTCGGCCAGTTACCTTCCAGTCCGGGACATGGCCCCGACACAGCTTAAGAGCACGATCCTCCTCGACGCCCGCGCCCTCACGCGGGCGCTTCAGCGTATGGCCGTGGAGATCGTCGAGTTGACGCACGGGACCGAGGGCCTGGTGCTGGTGGGCATCCAGCGCCGCGGGGTCGAGCTCGCCGAACGCATCGCCCGCATCATCGAGAAAGAGGAAGGCGCCCACATCCCGCGTGGCGCGATCGACATCACCCTGTACCGCGACGATCTGGAGCTGATCGGACCCAAGCCCGTCATCGGGGAGACCCGTCTGCCCGGGGACCTCACGGGCACGCACGTGGTCATCGTGGACGACGTCCTCTATACCGGCCGGACGGTGCGCGCGGCGCTCGACGAGCTGGCCGATTTCGGCCGGCCGCGCCGCATCTCGCTGTGCGTGCTGGTGGATCGCGGTGGACGGGAGCTCCCGATCCAGGCGGACATCGTGGGCAAGGCGACGAAAGTGGGTCCGGGCGAGCGCGTGGACGTGCGGATCGAGGAACTGGACGGCACGGACGAGGTGGTCGTGGTGACGAGCGCATGATGCCGACGCTGGGCAAGGACCTGGTCGGGCTCGAGCACTTGAGTCCCGAGCAGATCCGCCTGATCCTGGACACGGCCGAGCCGTTCAAGGAGGTCTCCGAGCGGCCGATCAAGAAAGTGCCCGCGCTGCGCGGCAAGACGATCGTCAATCTGTTCTTCGAAGCCTCCACCCGCACTCGCATCTCGTTCGAATTCGCGGAAAAGCGTCTCTCAGCCGACACGGTCAACGTGGCCGCGTCGGGGTCCTCGGTGTCGAAGGGCGAGACGCTGGTGGACACGGCGAAGAACCTCGAGGCGATGCGGATCGACATGGTGGTGATCCGCCACGGCGCCTCGGGGGCCGCCCAGTTTCTGGGCGAGCGCATCCGCTCCAACGTGATCAACGCGGGGGACGGCAAGCACGAGCACCCCACCCAGGGCCTGCTCGATATGCTCACCATCCGCGACACGCTGGGCCGCATCGAGGGAGTGAAGGTCTGCCTGGTGGGCGACATCCTGCATTCCCGCGTCGCGCGCTCCAATGTGTGGGGCCTCACGAAGCTCGGAGCGGAGGTGGCCGTGTGCGGCCCGCGCACCTTGCTGCCGCGCGGCATCGAGCAGCTCGGCGTCCGGGTGTTCGGGCGCATCGAGGAGGCGGTCGAGTGGGCCGATGTGCTCAACGTGCTGCGGCTCCAGCTCGAGCGGATGGAGAAGGGATTCATCCCGAGCCTGCGGGAGTACTATCGCGTCTTCGGTGTGACGGTCGAGCGCCTGGCACGCGCCCCGCGCCGCCTCACGATCATGCACCCCGGCCCGATGAATCGCGGCGTCGAGATCGACTCGCGCGTGGCCGACGGTCCGCACAGCGTGATCCTCAACCAGGTGACCAACGGGGTGGCGGTCCGCATGGCCGTCCTCTATCTGCTGGCGGGCGGCCGTCCGGAGCTCGCCGATGCGGCGAAGGGGACCGGGAGCGTCGCTGAATGACGCGCCCCGTGCTGCTGCGACAGGGACGCGTGATCGACCCGGCCCGCGGCACCGACGAAGTCGCCGACGTCCTCCTCCAGGACGGCAAGGTCGCGGCGGTCGGGCGCGGCCTCGCTGCTCCCGACGGTGCGGACGTACGCGACGTGGCGGGCATGGTCGTCGTTCCGGGCCTGGTGGATGTGCACGTCCACCTGCGGGAGCCCGGAAACGAGGACGAAGAAACGGTTGCGAGCGGCGCCCGGGCCGCGGTCGCGGGCGGCTTCACCGCCGTGTGCGCGATGCCCAACACCGATCCCGTCACCGACAATCAGGCGGCGGTGGGTTTCATCCTGCGGCAGTCGGTGCGCGCCGGGCTGGCCCGGGTGTATCCGATCGGCGCCGTGTCGGTGGGACAACGGGGCGAGCGCTTGGCCGAGTTCGGGGAGATGGCCAGCGCCGGAGCGGTGGCGGTATCGGACGATGGGAAGCCCGTGGTGTCGGGTCACCTCATGCGCACCGCCCTGGAGTACGCCCGGACGTTCGGCATCCCGGTCGCCGATCATTGTGAGGAGCCGACGCTCGCCGTGGGCGGTGCGATGCACGAAGGATTGGTGTCGGCGCGGCTCGGTCTGAAGGGCATTCCGGCCGCGGCCGAAGAGATCATGGTCGCCCGCGACATCCTCCTGGCCGAGCTCACCGGCGGCCATGTCCATCTATGTCACATGTCCACGCGCGGATCCGTCGAGCTGATCCGCCGCGCCAAGGAGCGGGGGCTGCGGGTCACCGCGGAGGTGACGCCGCACCACCTCACGCTCACCGATGCGGCGTGTGAGCACTACGATACCCACGCCAAGATGAACCCGCCGCTACGCGAGGCCGGGGACGTCGAGGCGCTCCGCGTGGGGCTGCGGGACGGCGTGATCGATTGCATCGCGTCCGACCACGCGCCGCACGCCTACGACGAGAAGGAAGCCGCCTTCGACGAGGCGCCGTTCGGCATCATCGGACTCGAGACGGCGTTCGGGGTGGCGCACACGGAGCTGGTGCGCAGCGGGATGCTCCCGCTGCCCGTGCTCATCGCGCGGATGAGCACCGCCCCGGCGGCGCTGTTTCACCTCCCGGGGGGCTCGCTCGCGCCCGGCGCGGTAGCGGATGTCTGTGTGCTCGACGTCACGACGCCATGGACGGTGCGGCCACCGGACTTCCATTCGAAGAGTCGCAACACGCCGTTCGCCGGCCGGGAGCTCGTGGGCCGCGCCGTCATGACGATCGTCGCCGGTCGGGTGGTCCACGAGCCGGAGGGCGGATCGTCGCGGTGACGCGGCGCGCTGGCCGCTGGATGGGTCGGGCAGCGCCGGCGCGGCCGGCGCAACCCTACCAGCGAGTTGGACTTACACTTGCGCATCCTGCGCTGCCGGAGCGACGTTGGCGCCGTGGTGCACGCGCATCCACCGGCGGCCACGGCATTCGCCCTGCCGGGTGAGCCATTAGCGTGTTTTGCGTTACCCGAGCTTATTTTCTTAGTCGGTCCGGTACCTTGGTGTCGTTCGGAATGTCGGGGACTCTGGAGCTGGGCGATCGGGTTGAGCCGTGCCTCGCGGGCCACCAGGCGTTGCTGGGCCGGGTGACGGAGTTCAACCCAGACGCCGTGGCGCAGCTGGAAGCGCTGCGCGCGGGACCGTAGACAGGAGCGGAATTGGCGAAAGCGCCGAGCAAGAGCACGGCCGCCATCCAGCGGTTGCTGGAGGAGCGGCGCCAGTACGAGGCGTGGATCGCGCGGATCGACGCCGCCGGCGGCGCCGCGCCGTCCACTGTGCGCACGCGCGTGCGCTCGGACTACGAGGCGCGGCTCAACGCGGTCACCGAGGAGCTGAAGGTGCACGCGGAGGCGGCGCGCCTGATGGCGGCGCAGCGCAAAGAGTTGCGACGCGAGCTGCAGGCGCGGGAGAACCAGGCTGCCGAGCGGCTGGCGGAAGCGGAGCTGCGTCACGCAGTCGGCGAGTACGACGAGTCGCAGTGGACGCAGGTGCATAAGGAATCGCTGGCGGAGCTCGTGTCGGTGCGCGAAGAGCTCGGCTCGGTGGACGAGGACATCGGGCAGCTCGAGGAGCTGGAGGTGCTGGTGCGCAACCGGCCCAACCCACCGCCCGCGCCCCAGCCCCATCCCGCCGCGCCGCCATCCGCTCCGGTGCATCCGACGATCGCCGCACCGGCGGTCACGGGCACGATGCCGCGCGTCGGCTCGCCGCCTCGACCCCAGTCACCGCCACCGGCCCCGCCCGCTCCACCCAAACCCAGCCCGGAGCAGACGAGGGCGGCCGAGAAGCCGACGATGATCGACGAGCTGGCGTTCTTGAAGTCCGTCACGGAAGACGAGAAGCGCGGCATCGCGACGCCGACCCCTGGGGGGCCGGGGACCGTCGGGCGGCGCAGCGGCGCCCAGTTCCAACCTTCCGAGCCGGCCGCGAGCCGTCCGGCGTCGGCTCCCGCGCCGACGCCTCCACCGGCCCCCGCCGCAGCCAACGAGGACGCCGAACCGGTGCGCACGCTGAAATGCCGCGAATGCGGCACCATGAATCTGCCGACGGAGTGGTACTGCGAGAGTTGTGGGGCGGAGCTCGCGGCCCTATAGGCAAGGGCGTAAGGAGAGAAGCGTAGGGGGCTAAGACGTTTGGAGAAAGCGTAAGGGGCACGGTTCGGTCGCCGTGCCCCTACGTCTCTTCCGTACGTATTCAGACCCTACGCTTTTATCTTTACGCTTTCGTCTTTACGTATTTCGCTAACCTGGATTTATTCCTGGCCGCGTTGTTTTTGTGTATCAATCCCTTCCGCGCCGCCCGATCGAGCAGCCGCACCGCCGCACCGTACGCCTGCGTCGCTTCATCCTTGGTCGTCGCGCTGCGCACGCGCTTCACCGCGGTTCGGAGGGCGGACCGCTGGGCGCGGTTCAGCACAGCATGGCGGCGCGACTGGCGCATCGCCTTTTTGGCGGACTTGATTTGCGGCACGGGGAAATCTCCTTATCGAGGCGCGCAAGTTAGACGGTAAGTCGAGAGGGGTCAAGGCGCTACGACGTTGACCGTAGTGCGGCCCCGGCGGTATCTTACGCCGACCAACAACGGCCGAGAGCCCGCTATCTCGCTCGACTTTTTGATCTGGGCCCCGGTGCTGCTGTTTTCCATGGTGGCCCACGAGTACGCCCACGCCGAAGCGGCCTACCGCCAGGGCGACGACACCGCCTACGTGCTCGGGCGGCTCACGATGAACCCCCTGAAACACATCGACCCGTTCATGACGGTGCTGCTGCCGATCCTGTTGTGGGTTTCTTCCGGTCACAAGTGGACCTTCGGCGCGGCCAAGCCGGTCCCCGTGAACCCGCGGAAGTACCGCCGCTACGTGCGCGGCGACGTCATCGTGTCGCTCGCTGGGATCGCGACCAACCTGGTCCTCTTTTGCCTGTTTACCGGTGCGTTCGCATTGATCGGCGTAGTCGGCCGCAATGCGTCGTCGCTCACCGATGCGATGGGAATCCTGCAGCGCATGGCCGTGTTCGGGATGTCGTTCAATCTCATTCTTGCTTTCTTCAATCTGATTCCGATCCCGCCGCTCGACGGCAGCCACGTGTTCTATCATTTGCTACCGCCGGCGGCAGGCCTCAAGTATCGGCAGCTGCAGCGCTTCGGGTTTCTCCCCATCATGGCGATCATGTATTTCCTGCCTGGTGTGGTCAACGTGTTACTGTGGCCCGCGGCGCAGCTGATGCACCTGGGCGTCGTCGTGGTGGGCGGCTTCCGTTTGCCGGGGGTGAACCTGTGACTACCCTGCCCCCGCCAACGCCCGCCGGAGCCGCTGCAGGCGGCGGCTTCACGGTGGAGCTCGAGCAGTTCTCGGGGCCGCTCGACCTGCTGCTGCACCTGATCCGCGAGGACGAGGTCGACATCACCGACCTGCCCATCGCGCGCATCGCCGTTCAATTCCTGGCGGCGATCAAC
>JBGPIW010000163.1:0-5786 GCA_041485045.1 Gemmatimonadota bacterium
CGCCGAGGCCTCCGACGTGGCGAACGCGATCCTCGACGGCACCGACGCGGTGATGCTCTCGGCCGAGACCGCCACGGGAGACTATCCGGTGGAGTCGGTGCAGGCGATGGACCGGATCATCCGGGAGATGGAGCGCAACCCCCTGCCGGGCCGCGACGAGCGGCGCGGCGCGGTGACGCTCGGCGTCTCGGTGGAGGACGCGATCGCGCTGGGCACCGCGGCCGTGGCGCGCATGCTCTCCACCCCGCTCATCGTCACGCTCACCCAGGGCGGCTTCACCTCCCGCAAGGTGGCCGCGTTCCGGCCGGCGGTGCCGATCCTCGCGGTGACCCCGGTGGAGCAGACGTACCGACAGCTGGCCCTCGTGTGGGGGGTGATGCCGGTGCGGGTGGACCGGGTGCCCGGCTATGACGCGATGCTCGCCGTGGTGCGCGACCTGCTGCTGAAGCGCGGCTACGCGAAGGCGGGCGACCGGATCGTGATGACGGCCGGGGTGCCCTGGGAGGTGTCGGGCAGCACCAACCTGATCAAAGTCGAAGAGGTCTGAGGTGCGGCTCGTGCTGCTCGGCACCGGCACCTCGTTCGGCGTCCCGCAGGTGGGCTGCGACTGCGCCACCTGCACCTCGTCCGATCCGCGCGACCGCCGCACCCGCAGCGCGGCGCTGATCGAAACGCAGGGCCGACGGCTGCTGATCGACACGCCGCCGGAGCTGCGCCTGCAGCTCACCGGCGCGGGGATCGGGCGGGTCGACGCGGTCCTGTTCACCCACGCCCACGCCGACCACGTGCACGGCATCGATGACCTGCGCGCCATCTCGTTGCGGCACGCCGCCGACGGCAGCATCCCGGTGTACGGCCCGCCCGACGCGCTGGCGGAGCTGACGCGGCGCTTCAACTACATCTTCGACGACGCCGTGCGTCCCCCCGCCGGCACGAGCAAGCCGCAGCTGGCGGCGTTTCCGCTCGCCGCGGGCGCGCCGGCGAGCGTCGCGGGCGTCGCGGTGCTGCCGCTGGCGCTGCCGCACGGCGATCTCGTGGTGTACGGGTACCGCATCGGGCCCATCGCCTACCTCACCGACGTGAAGTCGGTGCCCGATGCCGTCCGCGCGCAGCTCGTCGGGCTCGAGGTGCTGGTGCTCAACGCGCTGCTGCCGAAACCCCATCCGCTGCACCTCTCGATCCCCGAGGCGGTGGCCGCGGCGCAGGCGATCGGGGCGCGCCGCACGCTGCTGACGCACCTCACCCACGCCCACCGTCACGCGGACCTCGCGGCCTCGCTGCCCGCCGGCATCGAGCCGGCGTACGACGGGCTGGTCGTGGACGTGGCCGGGCCATAGTGTTGCGCGGCGCGAGAGGCTGGCACCAATCGGTGTGGGGCGTGGTGAAGCGCACCATCGAGGGCGCGTACGAGGACAACCTCCCGTTCCTGGCGAGCGCGCTCTCGTTCGACGTCATCCTCACGTCCATTCCATTTCTGGTGCTGCTGGTCGCCGTCGTCGGCACGCTGGTGCAGCATCAGATCACGGTCCAGCAGATGGACCTGCCGGAGCTGCTGCGGCGCTTCATGCCGGCGGCGAGCGGCTCCGGCGATGATGCGATCCGCGATGTGGAGCGGGTGCTGGAACAAGTGGTGGCGAGCCGGGGCCGGCTGACGCTGTTCGGCGTGCCGTTGTTCCTCTACTTCTCGACGCGCCTGTTCGGCGGGCTGCGCGCCGCACTGAACGAGGTGTTCGACACCGAAGAGCGCCGCCCGTGGCCGCTCGCGAAACTGATCGACCTCGCGCTCGTGCTGCTCACCGGCACGCTGCTGCTCCTCTCCGCGCTGTTGCCCGCGCTCGAGGCGCGCACCCTCGGCCAGATGGGGGATGGGTTTGTCGTCGAGTGGCTCTACCGGCTGAGTCTCGAGATCGTGGCCTTCGGGTTCAGCACCCTGCTGTTCCTCGTGGTCTTCAAGGTGCTCCCCAGCCGCCGCATCGCGTGGCGCACCGCGATCGTGGCGGCCGTGTTCTGCGCGCTCGCCTTCGAGCTGGCGAAGCGCCTCTACGCCCTCTATGTCGCGCACTTCGTCACGCTCGATCGCCTGGCGACCAACGCGAACGTGGGCGCGTTCTTTCTGCTCATCCTCTGGATCTACTACACGAACTGCGTGTTCCTCATCGGCGGCGAGATCGCCGAGGCGTACGATCTGGCGCGGATGCGGCGCGCGCAGCGGGTCAAGCTGGGATGACGCCCGGGTCCGCCAGGCGCTGCGACCTGCGTCACCCCAGCGGCCGCCGGTTTCGGCGCGCGGGCGGCCTGATCTTGCCCCCGGCAGAGATGGCGGCCATTGTGGCAGCGGCGCGCGAGGCGGCGGTCTCTCCGGCACGGGTCGTGCTAGGGGTGACTACTGTTATGGTGAGCCTTATGAAGGAGTTGGGGGTGCTCGAATGACCGATCCCGGAACGCCGCCGCCGCCCGACGCGGGCAGGCCCGCGGGCCGCCCGTCGGAGCTGCAGGGGGAACACCTGCACCGCGTGCTGCCCGTGGCGCAGTCGGTGCTGTGGCATCCGTCCTCGCCCGGGGTGGTGGTGCGGCGGGCGCCGAGCGGCGCGTATCCGGTGTTCTTCGATCAGAAGGCCGTGGCCGCGATCCACGCGCACTACGAAACCGCCGGACGGCAGGGGATGATGGGATTCCTGGTGGGCGACCTGTACGAGTGTCCCACCTCCAGCGTGCGCTACGTGGTGATCGACTCCACGATCCGGCTGAACCAGGCCGTGTACGGCGACAAGACGCTGGTCATCGTGTCGCGCCTGTGGGACCGCATCCAGGACGAGCTGCACAAGACCGAAGGCCACCTGATCGGCTGGTATCACAGCCACCCGCCGCTCGCGCTGGAGCTGGCGCCGGGCGACGTCGAGACGCACCTGCAGTATTTCAAGCGGCCGTGGCACGTGGCGCTGGTGCTCGGCGCCGAGCACGAAGGGCCGGTGGCGGGACTGTTCCGGCCGCGGCCGGGCGAGACGTCCGCCTCGATGCCGTTCTACGAGCTGATCGAGAGCGACGAAGGGTTCGCGGGCGGGAAGAAGCGCTCGATCCTCCCCTGGATCAACTTCCTCAGCGACGATCCGGCGGTGCTGTACGCCGACGCGCACGAGGCGGCGGCCGCAGCCGGCGCGCCACCGGTGTCCGGCCCCGCCGCCACGCTCCAGGTCGTGCGACCCGGTGGCCCGAAGACCGGTCCCAACAAGGCGGTCCCGGCGTCGCCGCCGCCCTCCGGCCCGGTGCGCGCGGTGCCGCCGCCGTCACCACCGTCCGGCCCGATGCGAGCGGTGCCGCTGCCGCCACCGTCGGGGCAGGTGAAAGCGGTGCTGCCCGGCACCGAGGCGCGGCCGGCGCTCGGCGATCGTCTGCCGCCCCGTGCGCCGGTTCCACCGGCGCCGCCCGCACCCCCGCGTCCACCGACTCAGGCCGGACCGCAGGGGCGTCGCGACACACAGATGAAACCGCCGCCCAACGCACTCTCCAACCTGCCGCTGCTCTCGGCGGGCGGATACGAGCTGGGCGATGTGGAATCGCGCGACTCCGCTCCCGGCGTGATGACGCCGCGGCAACGGGAGACGACGCCGGTGCCGGCGCCCGCGCCGCGCCGCACGCAAGGGGGTCCCGTCGGACGGTCGACGCAGGCGCCGAGGCCGTTCGCGCCGGCGTTGGCTCCGCGCAAGGGCGACGGGCACCCGGGACTCGTCGCGGCGATCATCCTGCTGCTGCTGGGCGGTGGCGGCTTCGCCGGCTGGTATTTCCTGCTGCGGCACCCAACACCGACGGCGCCAACGACGACCACGGGGTCGACGACGGCGGCGACGACGACGACGGCGACGACTCCGGCCGACACCACCCGCGCCGCGGCGCCGCCGGTGGACACCACCGCGCTCCGCTTCGAGCGGAGCTCCGACTCGGTGGCCACGGTGGTGCGCAACTACGACACGCGCATGCGGGCGTTCGGCACGAACCAGGCCGACTGCGGCGGGTTGGCGCAGACGCTCGTCGCCGTGGAGGACGCGTGGACCGAGTACAGCATCGGCAAGCGCAAAATGAAGGGCCTCGACCCCGCGCACACGTCGCGCGACCAGTCGCTGTATGCCGCGGTGGACTCGGTCGAGCGCGCGTTTGACCGCTCGGGATGTGCGAGACCATGAAGCGAATGCAGAGTGCTGAATGCCGAGTGCAGAGTTCCGCCGGCCGGTCCGCTCCGCGGTCCGACCGTCCATTGCAATTCAGCACTCTGCATTCATCACTCAACATTATTGCCCTGGCGCTCCTCCTCTTCGTCGTTGCCCTGAGCCCCGCGGGCGCTCAAGTGCAGGGGACGCAACTACAGCCGCTGCGCAAGACGGACCTGATCCGACTGCTCACCGGCTCCACGCTGACGCCGGCGCAGGTCGCGGCCGAGGTGCAGCAGAACTGTCTCGCCTTCACGCCCACCGCGCGCGACCGGGCGAACCTCGTGGCGCTGGGCGCCGATTCGACCGTCATGGCCCGTATCGACAGCTGCACCCGCGCCCGGGCCGCGGCCGTCGTGCGCCGCCCCGCCGCGGCAGCGCCACCGGTGGCCTCCGCCCCCACCCCCGCCCCCCCGGCCCCCCCCGATCCCGTCGCGCCGGCGCGGCTCGTGGCGGTGCCGCTCGCCAGCCGGGTGCAGGTTCCGGTGCGCGGCACGGCCGTCGTGAACGTGGCGCTGAAGCGCGGCAGCGACGCGGTGGCGGGCGCCCGTCTCGTGCTGCTGGGGTCGGCGCGGTTCGCGGGCGACGGCGCGGCCGATGCCACCGCGGTGACCGACGAGCGCGGCCTCGCCCAGTTCCGTTTTCCCGCGGGGGGGACGGCCGGCACGTTCCGCCTGGCGGTGTGGGTGGACGGCGACTCGCTCGCCGTGCCGGCGGAGCTGCAGCTGAGCGTCGTCGCGCCGATCGTGGCCGTGCCGCCGCCCGCGCCGCGGCCGCCCGCCGCCCCGCTTCCCGCCGCCGACCGCACCGGGTTCGTGCTCGGCATGGCGCAGCGGGGGCGGGTGGGCGAGACGGCGCCGCTGCCGGTCGTGTTCGAGGTGCGCGACTCGGGGGGCGCGGCGATCCCGGGCGTCGCCGTGTCGCTGAGCGCGGTGAACGGCCGGCTGCTCGGGGCGCAGCCGACGACCGACGCGCAGGGCCAGGTGCGCGCGCAGGTGGTCTTCGGCGAGCGGGCCGGCGTCCCGACGGTGATCAGCGGCACCGTGGGATCGATCGTGCGTCAGGCGACGCTGTTTCCGGCGGCGGCGCCGCCCAGCCGGCTCGTCGTGCTGCTCGACGGCAATGCGATGGCGGGGCAGGTCGTGCTGCTCGCCAACCGGGCGGCGCAGCTGCGCATCTTCTGCCGTGACCGCTTCGGCAATCCGGTCGCCCTGGCCGGGCTGCAGGCTGCGGTGGGAGACGAGCGCGTATTGCGCGTGACCGACGTCACCTCGGATACCCTGGGGGGCGGGGTAACTGTAACGGCGGGGAAGGCCGGATCGACCAATCTGGTAATTCAGGGCTCGGGGCTGCGGGCCGATTTCAGCGCCCTGGTGCGCCCTTGATGCGTGTTTAACTCTCGGGGGTAACTGGGCTTCGGCTGTCACATCCGCTATCTTACCTATGCCCCAGGTCCGCGGGGCTTCCGCTCGTGAACCGCGTCAGGCCCCCGCAGGGAGCAGCGCTCAGCGATGCCGGAGGTCGCTGCGGGGTGCCTGGGGCATTTTGCTGGGAGGGTCTTGGTCAAGAAAAAGGAGACCGCCC
>JBGPIW010000164.1:0-5769 GCA_041485045.1 Gemmatimonadota bacterium
CGTCGCGGCAGTCCGTTCTCACGCGCCTTGGCCCACCGCCTGCTCGGCCTGTTCGGGTGGCGGGTGCAGGGGTCGCTACCGGACCGCCCCCGTTTCGTCCTCATCGTGGCCCCGCATACGTCGAACTGGGACTTCGTCGTCAGCGTGATGGCCATGTTCGCGACCGGGCTGCGGGCCAGCTGGCTAGGCAAGCACACGATCTTCCGGTTTCCGTTGGGCCCGGTGCTGCGGTGGCTGGGCGGAGAGCCGATCGACCGATCCGCGCCACAGGGGACGGTCGGGGCCGCGATCGCGCACTTCCGCACGCGGCCGCAGTGGGTGCTCGCACTCTCGCCGGAAGGCACGCGCCGACCGGTCGGTCAGTGGAAGACGGGGTTTCACCGCATCGCCGCGGGCGCCGGCGTCCCGATCGTCCCCGTATCGCTCGACTATGGGTCCCGTGTCGTCGGCATCGGTGCGCCGGTGTCGCCGGGCCGAGATGAGGCGGAAAGTGTGACGCTGCTGCGCGCACTGTATCACAAGGAGATGGCCCGGCACCCGCAGCGCTACGTCGAAGCGGAAGTCATGACCACTCTGCCATCCCAGAAAAGGAGCTCGTCGTGAAACGCCTTCTCTCGCTCGCCCTGCTCGTCGCCCTCGCGCCGCACCTGGCGCGCGCCCAGGACTCTTCCATTCCCGACGCCATCATCGGCAAGGCGCCGCCACCCCAGGGGCAGACGGTGACGTACTTCCCCGGGGACTCACTCACCCGCGGCTACGTCGCGGTGCCGACGGGCAAAGGGCCCTTCCCCGCGCTAGTCCTGATTCATGAGTGGAACGGTCTCGTGGATCGGGACCGCCAGGTGGCTGACCTGTTCGCGTCCCGCGGCTACGTCGCGCTGGTGGTCGACCTGTACCAGGGAAAGACCGGCAGCAACCAGCAGGAAAACGTCGCCCTCATGAACGTGGTGCACGCCCACCCCGACGTGGTCATCGCGAACCTCGACGCCGCGCAGAAGTTCCTGCGCGCACGCTCCGACGTGAGCGGCAAGATCGGCGTCATGGGGTGGTGTTTCGGCGGCGGCATCGCGCTGAGCTACGCCCTGGGGGGCGCGGACCACGATGCGACCGCGATCTTCTACGGATCGCTCGTCACCGACCCGGCGCAGCTGCGCCGCATCCACCATCCGATCTACGGCACCTTCGCGGGGCAGGACCGCGGCATCCCGCCGGCGCAGGTGGCGCAGTTCCGGGCGGTGCTCGATTCGCTCGGCGTCAAGAACGACATCCACGTCTACGATCCGGTGCAGCACGGCTTCTGGCTCTGGGTCGACCGCGACCCGGCCACGAACACGGCACCGGCCGCCGACGCGTGGCAGCGCCTGGTGCGCTACCTGCGCGAGACGTTGGGCGGGAGCTAAGCTGCGCCGCTTCGCCGTCATTCTGCTCGGCGTCCTGGCCGCCGCATTCGGGGTGCTCGCCATTCCCCCGGCCGATCCTACGGTCGCGGCGGTCGAGGCGGCCCCCGAGCACGCCGTGAGCTTCGCGTGGAATCGGGACTCGTTGTGGCGCGCGCTCGAGACCGACTACAAAGCGCTCCGCGGTTCCGACTGCCGCATGACGGTGGCGCGCTCGGCGTCGCGGCGGGCGGCGCTCGACACCGCGCTGGCGGCGCTGTCGGATACCGCAGTGGAACCCGAAGCGCCCGCGTTCGATTCCCTCGAAGCCGGGATGTTCGCACTCGCCCCCGCGGTGGCGGCGTGCCCGATCGACCTCGACGCCTATGTCCGGCTGTACGAACGGATGCGCGAGGAAGTCAAGCGGCAATCGCGCGGCTGGGACGTGCGCGCGGTCGCGGCGCGCCGCCGCCTGTACCGGGCGCTGTACGGGGGCCGCGCGGCCGTCGAGGAGGTGATGCTGCAGCATCCCGGCGACATGGTCACGCTGCTCACCGGCGTGAACGAGCCGTCGGCCACGCCCACGGCGACGGTCCAGGGGGTGGAGATCCACTCGGGTGACATCCTCGTCTCGCGCGGCGGATACCCGACCTCCGCCCTGATCGCCCGCGGCAACGATTACCCGGGGAACTTCTCGCACATCGGCCTGGTGCACGTCGATTCGATCACCCACGCCGTCTCGGTGATCCAGGCGCACATCGAGCGGGGCGTCGCCATCGCGACCGGCGCGGAGTACCTGCGCGACAAGAAACTGCGGATCATGGTGCTGCGGCTGCGCGCGGATCTGCCGCAGCTCGTGGCGGACCCGCTGCTGCCCCATCGCGCCGCGACGCGGGCGCTCGAGCGGGCACGGGCCGAGCACATCCCGTACGACTTCACGATGGATTATGCCGATCCATCACACCTCTTCTGCTCGGAGGTCGCGTCGTGGCCCTACCACGACCGAGGCGTGAACTTGTGGATGGGAATCTCGACCATCTCCCAGCCCGGGCTGCGCCGCTGGCTCGCGTCGTTCGGCATCCAACACTTCGAGACCGAAGAGCCCTCGGACCTCGAATACGATCCGCAGCTAGTGGTCGTCGCCGAATGGCGCGATCCGGTCACACTGTTCCAGGATCACGTGGACAACGCCGTGATCGACGCGATGCTCGAAGGAGCCGAGCGTGGCGACCGGCTTACCTATCCGTGGTACGCGCTACCCGTCGTGCGGGTCGCCAAGGGATACAGCGTGCTGCTGGAGCGATTCGGCCGCGTGGGGCCGGTTCCCGAGGGAATGTCCGCGGTGGCGGCCGTACGCAACAAGGCGTTCGGGCGCCGGGAGCGGCGCCTGGCCGCGCAGGTGGATGCCGAGGCGACGCAGCTCGCACAGGAGCGGGCGTACCCGCCGCCCTACTGGACGTTGCTCGATATGGCGCGCCAGGCAGTCGCCCGGCGTTGATTCACCGTAGGAACCGCTCGGCGAGCTGCTGCAGCCGCTCGTTGCGCTCCTCGATGGCGCCGGCCAGGATGCGCTCGACGTGCGGCCGCAGCTTCGGTTCTCCCCAGCGGTACCCGGTGGCCAGCTCGGCGCTGTAGGAGTCGCCGGCGTTCGCGCCTTCGATCAGCGCCCACGCGGCCGCCGCGTCGTAGGCGGGGTCGTCGCGGCTCGGGAGGTGGTAGCGGGGCTCGGGCCCGCTCGCGTCTTCATTGACGAACGCCCGGGACATGGAGTGCCGGCTACTGCAGCGGTCCCATGCCCTGAATGGCAACCGCCCGATTCGTCCCGCCCGCAAACGTGTTGCGCCGCACCATGAACTCCCCGGCGCGGCCGTCGTCCAACACGAGGCGATACCGCTGTCCCGCCTCGAGATCCATCAGATGGGTGGTCGTCATCGTCCCATGCCACTCGTTCACGCCGTTGCGCTCCACCTCCTCGAGCATGACGTCGACCGATTCGGCGAGCGTGCTCCCGTCCGCTTTGCGGATCGCGCAACGGTGAAATGGCATGGTTGTAAGATTGTCGCCCGGCCGGTCACTCGGCAACACGCCCGGCTAACTGGCGACTTTTCCACAAGCGGCTCATCTTGCGGGGGCATTCAGCGGCACGAGTCTTGCCAGGGAGGTATTCGCCAACCCAATGTCACTCGATCCCGTTCAGGCCTACCGCATGCTGGGCCTCGTGCCCGGCGCGTCGCTCGACGACGTGAAGACCGCGTATCGCGACCTCGCCCAGGTGTGGCATCCCGACCGCTTCCCCGAGAACCAGCGGTTGCGGGAGAAGGCCCTGCTGAACCTGCAGCGGATCAACGAGGCGTACGCGGTGCTGCGGGACTACCGGCCCGACCTCGCAGCGGTCGGGGCTCCAATGCCGTCGGTCGCCACCGCGTCGGCCCCGATGCCGGCACGCCGTCACTCCCCGCCCCGCTGGGACCTGAGCCATTCGCTGTTCACGGGTGTCATCGCGATGCGACATTCGCTCAAGGTGCTGCAGCCGAGCGCCACTTACGCGCGCAAGCCCCGTCGCCGCGGGCTGCCCCGGCCGTGGATTCTGATCGGTCTCGCGGCGCTGCTGCTCGTCGCGTTCGGGCTCGCGGCGATGTGGTACGAGGGGTATCTGGACTTCTGAGCGTCCGGGCGGGCATCAGTGCCCGCCCAGCACCACCGCGACGACGATCTCGACCAGAATCAGCACGATCACCGTGATCTCCAGCACCTCGTTGCGCACCGCCATCGACTCGGCGTTGAGCATGGCGTAGGTCTGGTGGATGATCGCCAGCTTGTGGTCGATGCCGGCGCGCCACGCCCGCTCCCGGAACAGCTCCAGCGCCGCCCCGTACACGCGCGCCAGGAAGATGTCGTCGGTGACCTTCAGCGCGTTCTGCGTGCGCTCCACGATCTCGGTCGAATCGGCGACCAGCGTCTGCAACGCGGTGAGCAGCGGAGCGTAGCGCCGCCCCAGCAGGGCTCCGGGCCCTTTCCGGGCGCGGGCGATCCGGTCGTACATCCGCGGCAGCTCGGCGTCGAGCAGGGCGTCGTAGTAGCGCAGCTCGAGCAGCTGCGCATTGGCGAATTCGAGGATCAGCTGCACGTCGCTCTCCCCCTCCGCCGGATCGAGCACCAGCGCGGTATTCCAGGTGAGGATGGAGAGGTCGTCCGGATAGTAGGAGAACCAGTGCGGCAAGAGCTCGGTTCGAGCCTGGTCGGAGATCGGCCGGTCTTCGTTCAGCAGCAACGGAGCGACGTCCAGCTCGCGCACCGCGCTCGCCGGGAGTAGTTCCCCGGACGGGCTCTCCAGTCGGGTGATCCGGTACACGACGTAGTCCTCGCTCACCGGCGCGATCTGCAGCCGGGCGATCGCCGGGGCGATCCGGTCGGTCAGCTCGCGGATGCGCCGGTCGAAGTGCTCCCGCGCGGCCCGGGTGAGATCGGCCGCGTTGCCGAAGGCGCTGAACGCCGTCCAGTCGAGCGCGCCGGGAACCTCGCAGCGTAGCCGCAGCGAGATCACCCCGAAATCGAAGATCCGCGCGGAGACGTGCGCGTCGTGGCGGCGCCCGGCTGCCTCGAATTGCTCGGTGCCGATGGTGACGGTAACCGGCGGGTTCTTGATGCGGATCGCCTGCGCCTCGGCGCGCTGGCGCCGCTCGAGCTTCAAGCGCAACGCTTCCCGCTCCTCGGGCGTGGTCGCGAAAAAATCGAGGGCGCGCTCGAGGTCGATCTCGTAGCCCACGTCGTAGAGACGGTAGAGCACCACGGCTCCAACCACCCGTGGCTCGGGCGCGGCTGCGACCATCGCCTAGTGCCGTTCCAACTTGTTGCCCCGAATCTCGGCGAGTGAAGAGGCAAGTCGAGTTCTGAGGTACCGGCCTCCTCCCCCCGACTTCAGGTAGCGTTCTCTTCGGTATGCATCGTCCGCACTGAGGCACGCCTCGTAGTACAGCAGCCGCAGTGGTCGTCGGTGCGCCGTAGACCGTACCCGGCCGGCTGAGTGCAGCTTCAGCCGTGCCCGCAGGTCGCTGGTCGCCCCGGTATAGAGCTTCCCGTCACGCTCGCTGAAAATGACGTAGGTGTAGTGCACTCCGCCACCTCACTTGGCGAAACAAAGTTGGAACGGCACTAGTACCGCCAGCTCAGCGTGTCGGCGTGCTCCGGATGGTTGCGGCGGATCTGATCCATGATGCGCGGGATGAACATCTGCGCGTAGCGCAACCGGCTGTACGCGTTGGGACGCGTGTGGTCGCCATTCCAGCAATGCTCCGCCCGCGGCTCGTAATCCACCTCGGCGTCCGCCGGCGGGTCGGCGTGCTTCAGGAAATCCTCGACCAGATACACGGCGTTGTTGAGGAAATAGTTGTCC
>JBGPIW010000165.1:0-5759 GCA_041485045.1 Gemmatimonadota bacterium
CCCGCCCAGGCCGCCAGCACATAGCCGATCCGCTTGTCGCGCACGTGAAACCGGCCCCGGTACCGATACAGCACCACGATGACGGACGCGAGCACGCCGAAGATCGCCCCCGAAGCGCCCACCGAGGGGCCGGGGCGCAGGAGCAGCGAAACAACCCCACCCGAGACTCCCGCGGTGAAATACAGAAATGCCGTTCGCGCTGGACCGAAGGCGTGCTCGCACGCCATGCCGACGATGTAGAGCACGATCATGTTGCCGATCAGGTGGTCCGCTCCGCCGTGCAGGAACATCGAAGTCACCAGGCGCCACACCTCGCCGGCCTCAACGCGGTCGCGTACCAGAGCTCCGGCGTGCACGATGCTCCCCACATCGTTCAGGGCCCCGGTCGCCAGCTCCCGGGCGAACTCGGCGACATTGGCCACGATGAGCAGCAGGGTGAGGGGCGGCGCCAGCGCCATGCCGCGCTCGAAGTCGAGGGGCCCGCGCTGCGCCGGCGTGGTGAGCATGGACGGCGTGATGAGGATCGGCTCTTCGGCCCTCGGGTGGCCGTCGTCCGGCGGCCGCGTGCCGGCGCTCACCGTCGCTCGCCCGTGTCCAGCATCACGCCGAGGGCGAGGGCCACCCGGCGGTCGAGGGTGCGCTGCGGGTCGGCTTTCAGGTCGAGCGCGTACCGGTCGAGGATGGTGAACTTCCGGTTGAACTCCCCGATGACCTCGTCCCCTTCGGGACGCACGATGATGAAATTGGTGCGCAACAGGCCAAACAGCGGACCGATGACGCGCCGCAACAGCGACAGAATGACGGAGTCCTCTTTGGCCAGGTAGAGCACCGTGCCATCGGGCGCTTTTACGTACCACCGCTTTCGCACCAGGTTGTAGAGGTAGTTCTTCCAGAGTAGCGCGATGGGACGTCCCGCCGGATCGCGGACCGTAAACGTCCCCGTGATCGGCTGCCATTTCTTGTCCTGCAAGATCTCGAGCAGCCGCTCTTGCTTGGTCTTGTCCCGGTAGAACGTCACGTGGCGCTTGGCCGAGAGCCCGACGGCGACGAACAGCAGGGCCGCGAGGCCCCCGACGATCGCCAGGAAGACGAACACCGATTCGAAGGCCGTGCCCTTCGTGAGGCCGGAGAGCTCGGCGAATCCGATCGCCACCAGCGTTCCAGCAAGAAAGCCCGCCAGCAGGGCCCCCAGGTTTTGCAGGAGGTGCGCCGGCCGTTCGACGAACACCACCTTGTTCCCTTGCTCGTCGCACACGTCGTACTTCTCGGAGATCTTGAGCAGCTGCTGCCGCAACAGAAACACGTCGCGGTCGAAGGCGGGATCCCCCGTGCTCGGCACGACCGGTGCCACAGCCGCGGGTGCGCGGTTTTCCCGGCCGCACTGCGGGCACTTCACCAGGCGGCCGGCGAATTCGTCCTTCAATTCGTACGAGGTGCCGCACTGGCACAGGACGCGGACGGACATGCGACCTCGGGGGGAGGGGAGGGACCGTTCAATGTACGGGTTGACACCGACAGGGCGAGGGGGAAATTGGCGTCTCCTTCGAATGGAAGCCGCCATGCGCTCTCCTGTGATCCTCATCCCGCTCCTCGTCGCATCGGTTGCCGTCCTACACGCGCAAGCCACGCCGCCGTCCCCTCCCGCTCGCGTGCTCATCAAGGCCGGCCGGCTGATCGACGGCCGGGCCGATCAGGCCCAGACCAACGTGGGGATCTTGATCGAGGGACAACGCATCAAGGCGGTGGGCCCGCTGGCCCAGATCCAGGCCCAGGCCGGGGACGCCCGCGTGATCGATCTCTCGCAGATGACCGTCCTGCCCGGCCTGATCGACGCCCACACGCACCTCCTGTTACAGGGCGACTCGACCAGTGAGGCGTACGACGCGCAGCTCTTGTATCAGTCCATCGCCTATCGCGCGATCCTCGCTGCCCGGAACGCGCGGCTTTCCCTGGAGCACGGTTTCACCGCGCTGCGCGACGTGGAGACGGAAGGGGCGATGTTTGCCGATGTCGACGTGAAGCTCGCGGTGAACCGCGGAGAAGTCCCGGGCCCGCGCATCTTCGCCTCGACCCGGGCCATGGCCCCGACCGGGATGTACCCCATTCTGTCGCAGAACTGGGAGCTCGAGATGCCGCACGGCGTGCAGCTCGTGGACGGCACGGACGGCGCCCGCCTCGCGGTCCGCGAGCAGGTCTCCCACGGCGCGGACTGGATCAAATACTACTCCGACCGCCGCTACTACTTCACTCCCGACTCGACGCTGCGCAGCTGGGTCAACTTCACCGACGACGAGGCCAAAGCGCTCGTCGACGAGGCGCATCGCCTGGGCCGCCGCGTGGCGGCGCACGCGATCGGGTCGGACGGCATCGCCGCCGCGCTGCGTGCCGGCGTCAATTCCATCGAGCACGGCGACGGGATGACCGACTCGCTCATGGACGCCATGGTGCGCCTGGGCGCCTACTGGGTGCCCACCGTCACCGTGGCGCATTACGTGGCGGACCCGCGCGGCGGCATCTGGAAGCCGATGGTGGATCATCAGCGGGCGGCATTCCTGCGGGCCCTGAAGAAGGGCGTCAAGATCGTCATGGGCACCGATGTCGGCGGCTTCCCCTGGACCGACATCAACCAGGCGAAGGAGTTCGAGTACTACGTGCAGTACGGCATGACGCCGATGCAGGCGATCAAGTCCGGCACCTCGCTCGCCGCCGAGCTGCTGGGCCAGCAGGACAACTTCGGCGCCGTCGCCCCCGGACTGTTTGCGGACATCGTGGCCGTGGCCGGCGACCCCCTCAAGGACATCACGGAACTCCAGCGGGTCAGGTTCGTTATGAAGAGCGGCACCGTGTACCTTTCGCAATAGTGCGACGCGCTCTTTCCGTCCTCGCGGCCCTGGGTCTCGGCGCCGCCGGCTCCGCAGCGGCCCAGCAGATCGGCCCTGCCGGGACCGGCGGCGTCGCAGCGCTGGCCAACGCGCTGGAGCAGCTCGGCGGCAACAAGCGCGTACTGGTCATCGGCGCCCACCCCGACGATGAAGACACGCAGCTGCTCACCTGGCTGTCCCGCGGCCTGGGCGCTCAAGCGGCCTATCTGGCCCTGAACCGCGGGGAGGGGGGCCAGAACCTGATCGGGTCCGAGCTCGGCCCGGAGCTCGGGATCATCCGCTCCGAAGAGCTGCTCGCGGCCCGCTCGCTCGATGGGGCACGGCAGTTCTTTACGCGGGCGTACGACTTCGGCTTCTCCAAGTCTGCAGAGGAATCGTTTCGCTTCTGGCCGCACGATTCGGTGCTGCACGATGTCGTGGACATCATCCGGCGCTTCCGGCCCCAGATCGTCGTCTCGATCTTCACCGGGACCCCGCGGGACGGGCACGGCCAGCACCAGGTCGCGGGGATCATCGCGCGTCAGGCGTTCGATCTGGTGCGCGACTCCAGCTGGGGGCCGGTCAAGCTGTACCGCTCCGGCTTCTTCGATACGACGGCCAGCCTGATTATTCCCACGGGATCGATCGACCCCGTGCTGGGCGAATCCTATTACCAGATCGCGATGGCCGGCCGCAGCCGCCATCGCTCGCAGGACATGGGCCAGCTCCAGCGGCTCGGTCCCGCGCAGACGCGCCTCTCGCTCGTCGAATCGAAGGTCGGGACGGCCAACGAGCTGTTCGCCGGGGTCGATACGGTGTGGCACGACCGGGAAGCGTTCCGCGCGCTGATCGACTCGGCGCGCGCCCGGCTCAATCCCTACGCTCCCGATGCCCTGGTGCCATTCCTCGCCCGCGCCGTCGCGCGGCTCGGGCCCGAGGACGGGGAGCAACGGCCGATCCTGGACGGGGCCATCGCCACCGCCGCCGGTCTCGTGGTAGACGGCGTCGCCGACGACGGGATCGTGATTCCGGGGCAGCGGCTGCAGATCGAGGTGTCGGTCTGGAACGCGGGGCTCGCTCCCGTACCGGTCAGCGGCGTGGAGATCCAGACGCCGGACGGGTGGCGGGTTGACCGCCTCGACCCCGCGACCGGCACGGTCGGTCCCAACACCCTGTTGGTCCGGCGCTTCGCCGTCACCGTCGCACCGGATGCGCCGCGCTCGCAACCCTATTTCCTGCGCCGCCCGCAAATCGGCGCGCTGTACGATTGGACCGGCGTGCCCGCCGGTGTCCAGGGGTTGCCGTTCGAACCCCCGCCGTTGATGGCGCGGATCCATTGCACCGTGGGCGGCGCGCCGATCACGCTGACCCGGGAGATCGTGTACCGCTATCGGGACCAGGCCAACGGCGAGATTCGCCGTCCGATCTTCGTCACCGGGGACTTCGACGTCGCCGTGATGCCCCGGATGATCGTATGGCCGGAGGATGGCGCCACCGGCGCCGAGCGCGCCGTGACCGTATCGGTGACGAACCGCATCCGCGGCAGCGCCACCGCCGTCGTGCGGCTCGCCGTGCCGTCCGGCTGGGCGCCGATATCGCCGGAGACGGTCGCGTTCAGTCGCGAAGACGAGTCGCGCAGCGTCACGTTCAGCGTGCGGCTCCCCGCCACACCGGCGACCGGGTCCTACACGCTCCGGGCGACCGCGACCGGCGCGGACGGGATCACGATGCGCGACGCGCTCACGATCATCGATTACCCGCACATCCGGCCGCGGCCCTCGGTGCATCCTTCGACGGTCGAAATCCGGGTCGCCAAGATCCTGTTGCCTGGTCTGGCGCGGGTCGGGTACGTCCGCGGCGCCGCCGACCGTGTGCCCGAGGCGCTGGCCGAAGTCGGCGTCCCGGTGGTGGTGCTCGATGCCGATTCGCTGGAGCACGGCGACTTGTCACGCTACGACGCCATCGTCATCGGCAGCCGTGCGTACGAGATGGACCCCGCGCTCGTGGCTTCGAACGGCCGTCTGCTCGACTATGCGCGCGGCGGCGGGCTGCTCCTCGTCCAGTACCAACAGTATCCGTTCATTCAAGGGGGCTTCGCGCCCTATCGCATGAGCATCGCGCAGCCGCACGACCGTGTGGCCGACGAAGCCGCACCGGCGGTGCCGCTCGACTCCGGGAGTCCGGTGTTTCATTCGCCCAACGCCATCACGGCGGACGATTGGCAGGGGTGGGTACAGGAGCGCGGACTGTATTTCGCGCACGACTGGGACTCGACGTACGTACCGATGCTCGAGATGCACGATCCCGGGGAGCCGCCGCTCAAGGGGGGCCTCCTCGTGGCGCCACTGGGCCGCGGCACCTACGTGTACACGGGGCTGAGTTTCTTCCGGGAGCTGCCGGCTGGCGTCGTCGGGGCCTACCGGCTGTTCGCCAACCTTCTGGGGCTCAAGGTGAAGAGTGTTCCGTAACCAGCGCACCTGGTGGCCCGCTCTCCTGACCCTCACCGTCCTCGGGTGTTCGGGGGCGGGCAAGACTCCCCTCGTCATCTACACCCCGCACGGCCGCGACCTGCTCACCGTCTTGAAGACGCGCTACGAACAGCTCCACCCCGACGTGGACATCCGCTGGCTCGACATGGGCTCGCAGGAGGTGTACGACCGGGTCCGCAGTGAGCGTGCCAATCCCCAAGGCGACCTCTGGTTCGGCGGACCGGCGACGATCTTCGCTCTCGGCGCCGCCGATTCGCTGCTCGAGGCATTCCGCCCATCGTGGGCGGACCAGGTGAGTCCGGCGGGCCGCGGTCCCGGCGATCTCTACTTCTCGGTGTACGAGACGCCGGCGGTAATCGTGTATGCGGAGCAAGCGATCCACGCCGACCAGGCTCCCCAGGACTGGGAC
>JBGPIW010000166.1:0-5751 GCA_041485045.1 Gemmatimonadota bacterium
CCGGGGGTTGACCGAATACGTGCTGCGCACCGGCGCACCGCTGCTCGCGACTCCCGACATCTACAACCGCCTCGTCGAGCACGGGGAGGTGGAGCTCATCGGCACGCCGTCGCTGGACTGGGTGGGGGTCCCGCTCAAGGCTGGCGGCCACACGATCGGCGTGATCGCGGTGCAGACCTATTCGGCCGGAGTACGCTATGGCGAGCGCGAGCGGCAGATTCTCGAGTTCGTCTCGACGCAGATCGCCCTGGTGATCGAACGCAAGCATGCCGAGCAGCAGCTGGCCGACAGCGAGGCAAAGTACCGGCTGTTGTTCGAAGCGAATCCCGAGCCCATGTGGGTATACGACCACGACGACTACCGCATCCTGGCTGCCAACCAGGCGGCGGTCCTGAGTTACGGCTACTCCGAAGGGGAGCTGCTCGGGATGACGGTGTACGATCTCCACCCCACCGAGGACCATGCGACGCTCGAGGCGCTGCTGCGCGAGCCGCGCGAGCACCCCGCCACCCGGGGTGGTCTGCACCACCGGAAGAAAGACGGCTCGGTCATCGAGGTCGAGATCCTCGCTGATTCCATCGATTTTGCGGGACGCCGCGCGCGGCTGATCTTGTCCCGCGACGTCACCGAGCGGCGCCGGCTCGAACGGCAGCTGCAGGAGAACGAGCAGAAGTACCGGATGCTGTTCGAAGCCAATGCCGAAGCAATGTACGTGTACGACCTGGAGTCCTACCGCTTCCTCGCGGTCAACCAGGCCGCGGTCGCCCGCTACGGGTACACGCAGGAGGAGTTCCTCGCGCGGACCGTCTTCGATTTGCGTCCCCCGGAGGAGGCGGAGAAGCTGCGGCACTACCTGCGGGCCCACCCCCGCGTGTCGGAGACGACGAGCGGGTGGATCCACCGGCGCAAGGACGGCAGCCTGCTCGAGGCGGAGATCGTCGCCCACACGATCGATTTCGGCGGACGGCTGGCCAACCTCGTGCTCGCCCGAAACGTCACCGAGCAGCGTCGCCTGGAAGCTCAGCTGCGCCAGGCACAAAAAATGGAGGCGGTCGGGCGTCTGGCCGGTGGGATCGCCCACGACTTCAACAATCTCCTCACCGCCATTCTCGGCTCTGCCCAGCTCGCCCTGCGGGAGGTGGAGCCCTCGCATCCGGTCCGCGAGGATCTCGAGGAAATCCGACGCGCCGGGCTGCGGGCCGCGGAGCTGACCCGCCAACTGCTGGCGTACAGTCGCCGCCAGGTCGTGGCGCCCAAAGTCATCAACGTCAATGAAGTGGTGCGGAACCTCGAATCGATGGTGCGGCGGCTCATTCGCGAGGACATCGACCTCGTGCTCGAGCTCGCACCCCACCCGCTCGCGGTCAAGAGCGACCCCGGGCAATTGGATCAGGTCGTACTGAACCTGGTCGTCAACGCACGGGACGCCATGCCGCAGCGGGGACGCATTACGGTGCGCACCGCACCAGCCAGCCTTGGACCGCTGCAGCCCGGTAACGACCCGCCGGCGCCCCCCGGCGCCTACGTCCACCTCGGGGTCTCCGACACCGGCACGGGGCTCACGCCCGAAGCCCGCACGCATCTGTTCGAGCCTTTTTTCACCACCAAAGAGATGGGAAAGGGTACGGGCCTCGGCCTGGCGACCGTGTACGGGATCGTCAAACAGAACGGCGGATTCATCTACGTGGACTCGAGCCCCGGATCGGGAACGACGGTGCGGATCTACCTCCCACTGAGCGCGGAACCCCTTCCCGGACTCGACGCAGTGGGACCGGTTGCGGCGTCGGCGGGGGGATCGGAAACCGTCCTGCTGGTTGAGGACGAGGCTGCGGTGCGACAATTCGCCCGCCGGGCGCTCGAATCGAGTGGCTATTGCGTGCTCTCGGCGGGAAATGGGGCGGAGGCCCTCTCGTTGGCGGAACATCACCCGGGACCGATCCACGTGCTGCTTACGGACGTGGTCATGCCGGGAATGGGGGGACCCGAGTTGGCCCGCCAGCTCTCCCTCCGCCGGCCCAGCCTCCGTATTCTTTATTGCTCCGGCTACACCGACGATTCGACCTTGCGGGACGGCGTACGGGAGGCCGGTACCGCCTTCCTACAGAAGCCGTTCGCACCGGAGGAGCTCATCCACAAGCTGCGAGAAGTTCTCGCAGCGCCGTGAGAAAAACACCGCAGAGTGAGTGTGTGCTCACTTAACGCTATAACACATTGTTACACAAAAGCTTATAGTACCACAAGCCCCGAGTTAGCTCCGTAACACAATACATACAAAGATGTTGCGATCTATTGGGACGGCAATTGACCGTCCCACTGCTACATTCCGCCCATGCCTTTTCGCCCTTTGTACGGTCATGAGGCGGTTCGCTTCCGTCTGGGAGCCGCGATCAAGGCGGGCCGCCTACCCCAAGCACTCCTCCTAGAGGGGCCGCGGGGTGTCGGCAAGCAACGGGTCGCTCTCTGGGCCGCCCAGACCCTGCTGTGCGAGCGTGGCGGGGAGGAACCCTGTAACGATTGCCAGTCCTGCCGCATGGTGTCCTCCCTGACCCACCCCGACCTGCACTGGTTCGTCCCCTTGGAGTTTTCCAAAAAGGGCTCGGACGCCGACAAACAGGTCGAGTTGGTGGAGACAGCGCTGGGCGAAGAGATGGCCGCTCGGCGAGAACAGCCCCTCTACGGTTCGCTACCTGGAATGGCCGTTCATAGTGTTGCGGCCGTGCGACTGTTGCTGCGACATGTGGCACTGACGCCAGCTATGGCACGCCGCAAGGTCTTCATCGTTGGGGATGCTGAACGTCTCATACCCCAGCGAGCCAACCCAGAGGCCGCAAACGCTTTACTGAAGGTGCTCGAAGAGCCTCCGGCCGACACGGTGGTGATTCTGACAGCCTCGGAGCCGGACGCCTTGCTGCCGACCATGCTGTCGCGCGTGGTGCGAGTCAGAGTCCAGCGGATCCCAGATAGTGTCGTGACATTATTCGTACAGAACGAGCTGCCTGGAAGCAAGGCCACGGCTTCCGATGCCGAGGGCTGTATCGGCAGGCTTCTTGCCCGATCCCAGCCCGGTATCTCCTCGGAAAGGGACGCGGCTGAAGCGTTCCAGACGACCCTCCGAGGTAGCGCCGTCGAGCGGTACGCTCTGGCCCTGCACCAGACACCATTCCAGGCCCGGGGGGGGTTCACCGACATGTTGGACGGCCTCCTGGAGCGCTTGCGGCAGGAGGCGCGCCGGGGGGGCGACACCCGGCGGTTGGCTGAGGCGATCTCCATGGTGCTCCAGGCGCGTGACCAGGCGCAAGGCAACGTGAACCCGCAACTGCTCGCGGCGGTGCTGGCGGACGACCTGGCAGGAGGCGCCCAGTGACCGACTTGACGCATTTCGACGCTGCCGGTGGCGCCCGCATGGTCGATGTCGGCGGCAAAGCCGTGACGGCGCGCAGTGCGACCGCTGCCGGAGCGATCCGGATGTCGGCTGAGGCGTTCCGGCTTGTCGCCGACGGCGCCGTCGCAAAGGGCGACGTGCTCACGGTGAGCCAGATCGCGGGGACGCTGGCGGCCAAGCGGACGGCGGAGCTGATCCCGTTGTGTCACCCGCTCGGGCTCGACCACGTGGACGTGAGCGCTTCGCTGGACGACGCCCTGCCTGGCGTTCAGGTGCGGGCCACCGTCCGTACCGTGGGGCGGACTGGCGTGGAGATGGAAGCGTTGACGGCGGTCTCCATGGCGCTGCTGACGGTTTACGACATGGTGAAAAGCGCCGACCGGGAGATGGACATCCTGTCGGTGCGGTTGCTTGAAAAGACGGGCGGCAGCCGCGGCGATTGGCGCCGCGCCGACGACCCGAACCGCCGGCGGTAATGGGGCAGATGGGGAGCGGGACGGCGGCACTCGTAGACAGGAGGAGTATGAGCGCAACGCGACGTTGGCAGGTTCCCGGTGGCTTGATCCTGATTGGGGCGCTGGTGGCGTCCAGCATCGGCTGGGCGCGACATGCGTCCGCCGACGATCGGACGCCGGCGACGGTGGGGGCGATGCTGGGTGATGTACAGGCGTTGTCCCAGCAGCTGGAGTCGATCCGGGGTGAGCTGACGGTCGCCCGACTCCAGCTCGATCGGGCCGAGGCGGTCATGGAATTCTCCGGCCGCTACGACATTCCGGCTGATCTGGCCGCGGCGGTCTACGACATCTCCCTGGCCGAAGGAATCGAGCCCGGACTGGCATTCCGGCTGGTCAGCGTCGAGTCGCGGTTCGATCTCCGGGCCCATAGCTCGGCCGGCGCCTTGGGGCTGACGCAGGTCCTCCCCACCACGGCCCGACTGTACGAGCCCGGACTGACGAACGATCAGCTCTATGAGCGGGAGACGAATCTGCGTCTCGGCTTCCGGTACCTGCATGACCTGCTCACACGCTACGACGACAATCTGGAGCGGGCGTTGCTGGCTTACAATCGCGGTCCGTCCAAGGTACAGGACCTGCTTCGAGCCGGCGTGAATCCGTCGAATGGGTATGCCCAGTCGGTGATGCGCGGCTACCACCGCCAGCGGCCGGGCGCCGCCGAGTAGGAGCGGCCGGGCGCTCGGCCGATTGCACGGCGGCACGAAACGAAGCGGCCAGGGAAGACTCCCTGGCCGCTTCGCATTTCCCGGAGTGAGGGGCGCCCTACTCCGTCTGATTCTTCCCGGCGTGCTGCAGGGGGATGCGCAGCACCTGCCCCGGCTTGATGATGGAGGTGACCGTGAGCCCGTTGTAGTCCAGCAGCGCCCGGAGTGTCACACCATAGCGCCGCGAGATCTGGCTCGCCGTCTCGCCGCTGCGCACCCGGTGGGAAGCCGCGATCGTGCTCCTGCCGGCGGCAGCCGGCCGTCGCGGCGAAGGATCCGCGGGTCCGGTCCAGGCCGCCCGCGGCACGATGCGCCCACTCATCGGGATGATCAGTCGCTGCCCCACCCGGAGGGTGTGCGGTCTGAGCCACGGGTTCGCGCCTTGAATCATCGAGACCGACACCCGGTATTGCTTCGCGATTTCCGAGAGCGTCTGGCCCCGGGTCACGTAGTGGTCCACGAACGTGATCCGGTCGGTCACCGGGAGCGTATCAAAGCGCTCCGCGACGAGCGTCCCGCTGCCCCGCGGCACCCGCACCGTGACCTCGCGCCCCGGCGGCGTCACGCCGCGGACGAACTGCGGGTTGAGCTCGAGCAGCGCCGCCGTCGTCGTATCGGCAAGGCGCGCCAGCACGTCCATGCCGGTAGCATCGGGAACCCGGATTTCGTCGAACACTAGGGGCGCCAGGGCAGGGATCTCGGTGAACCCGTACCGCGCAGGCTGCTTGGCGACCAGCGCTGCCGCGATCAGCTTCGGGACGTAGTCCCGGGTCTCGCGGCGCAGGATGCGCGTGCTGGCGAGCTGGAAGAAGGTCTCATCGGTGAGGCTGTCCGCCTCGCCCGGCAGCCGTCGCACACCCCGCTGGATCCGACCTTCGCCGGCATTGTAGGCGGCCGCGGCGAGGTACACGCTGCCCAGCTTCTGCACCAGATCCGACAGGTAGCTCACGGCGGCGTCGGTCGCCTTGAAGGGATCACGACGCTCGTCCACCCACGGATCGACGGTCAGACCGTACACCCGCCCCGTCCCCGAGACGAACTGCCACATCCCGACGGCGCGGGCCCGGCTCACCGCCGAATTGGACAGCCCGCTCTCGATCAGCGTGAGGTAGACGAGATCCTCAGGGAGCCCCTTGGCCCGCAGGCGGTC
>JBGPIW010000167.1:0-5737 GCA_041485045.1 Gemmatimonadota bacterium
AGCCCTGATCGTGGAATGGCCTGACGGGGAGTCGGAAGCGATACGCCATTACATCGCGGCGGCGCTCGACAGCGTGTGGACGCGCCTGGGACTCGGCGCGACGAAGATATCGGTCGGCATCGTCGCCACCGCCGGCGCCCCGAACCCCAACGGCCAGCAGCCGTCGCTCCCGTCGAACATGACAGAGTACCTGCTGCCCGACTCCAGCGACCGGAGTACCTGCCTCGTCTTTTTCCAGAGCACCTATTGGGCGAGCCGGCTGCGGGCACTGCCCCGCCCGGCGAATCGTGACCTCGGCTTTGAGGCGGCCCTGCAGAACGCGCTCGGGCCGTGCGCATTCTACGCCGCCTTCGGAGCCCCCGGGCAGGACATCGCGCGCTGGCTTCGCAGCCGCCGGTTCGACCTGGCCCTCTATCCCCGATGGGAGCGGACCCCCACGACCGGCACGGGGTTTGAGTGGCTCCTCCCCGACCGCACGCAGCCGTGGTTCTGGGGACAGGTATACCGCTACCCGCCGAATGCGATCGCCTGTCTCGCCGGTCGTCTGGAGAACTGTCGGGCCGCGGTGCTGTCGGGCGACCGAGCGACCGGTCCGTCGCCGAGCGTTCTGACCACCGAACGGTGGTGGTGGCATCAGGGGCTCGTCGGCGGAGACCACTACCTCGCGGATGTCGTGCGATCCATCAGCCCCGAGCGATTCCGGCGGTTCTGGAGCTCCGACTTGCCGGTCGACACCGCCCTCGCCACTGCGCTCCGGATGCCCGTCGGTGAATGGACGCGAGGGTGGCAGGCGGGCCTCGTGCCGCCGATCCGTTTGGGCCCGTCGGTACCTCCCGGATCGATCCTGCTCAGCCTGCTGCTCGCGGCGATCGCGCTGGCCTTCGTGCTGCGCACCGTCGCGCGGCGCGAAGTGCGATGACCCTCGGTCGCTTGGCCGCCGGCGCCCTCGTGCTGGCCCTGGGTCCCGCCGCCGCAGCGGGGCAGAGCCGGTGGCAGCGGCAGATCTCCGCGCATCTCGCCGGGGCCACCGCCACCCTCACGGCGACTGGATACGAACCCGTCCTGTGGCCCTGGACCGGAGCACTCGACAACGGCGAGACGGCATCCGACACGGTGACGCTCACCGGGGGGGCCGCCTACGTGCTGCTCGGCGTGTGCGACGACGACTGCGCCGCGCTGGAGCTCGGGCTCCTCGCGGCGAACGGCTACGAGGTAGATGCCGCACGCCGCAGCGGCAACGCGCCGATCGTCCGGGTCACGCCCCGGGAGACGATGCGCTATCGCGTCACGATCCGCATGACCGGATGCGGCATGAACCCCTGCTGGTACGGGCTGCGCATCTTTCGCCGCCCCACCCCTTGACGACCGGGTGATCTCCGCCGAGACTTAACCATATGGTTAAGTCTGGCGGATCGCTCGACGCCACGTTCGCCGCGTTGGCCGATCCGACGCGGCGGGCGATCCTCCATCGGCTCGCGGCCGGGGAGACGACCGTCGGCGCGCTCGCCCGGCCGTTCCGCATGTCGCTGCCCGCCATCTCCAAGCACCTGCGCGTCCTGGAACGGGCCGGCCTGCTGGTGCGGCGGCGCGACGGACGCGTGCGGCGCTGCCGTCTGATCGTCCGGCCGATGCGCGCCGCGGACGCGTGGATCGCCCGCTACCGTCGGTTCTGGGAGCACCACTTGGACCGGCTCGCCCGCTACCTCGGCGCGCCTTCCCCACAGGAGGACTTTGCATGGCCCCCGCATCCCAAACCCGCACCCCCTCCCTCCGGCTCACGCGTGTCCTCGCCGCGCCGCGCGACAAGGTCTTCCGCGCCTGGACGACGCCGGCGGAGCTGAAGCGGTGGGCCGCCCCCGGTGCGATGACCACCGCGGTGGCCGAGGTCGATCTCCAGGTCGGCGGGCGCTACCGCATCCACATGCAGGCGCCCGACGGGACCGTACACCAGGTGACGGGCGTATATCAGGCAGTCGAGCCACCACGGCGGTTGGTGTACACGTGGGCTTGGGAGACCGGAGCCGATAAGGGCGAATCCCTGATCACCGTAGAGTTCCTGGAACGCGGTGCGGCGCAAACCGAAGTCATCCTGACGCACGAGCGCTTCCCGAGCACCGAAGTACGAGATCGGCACCAGCAGGGCTGGATGGGGTGCCTCGACAAGTTCGCCACCTTGTTCTAGGAGCCGCGCATGGCCGACAGTCAACCGATCCGATTTCCGGGCGAGTCGCCCCAGTACCGCACCGCGCGCGCCACCCTGCTTGAGGCAGAACGGGAGCTGCGGCGCCGCGTCGAGCAGGTCGCCGCGCTGCGGCGGGCCCTGCCGATCGGCGGACTGCTCAAGGAGGATTACGTCTTCGAAGAAACCGATGCAGCGGGCTCCCTGCGCAGCGTCCGCTTCTCCGAGCTCTTCGCCCCGGGGAAGGAAACGCTGATCGTCTATAGCTTCATGTTCGGAAACGCGATGAAAGCGGCGTGCCCCTCCTGCACCTCGATCCTCGACGGGCTGGACGGCCAGGTGCCGCACCTGCGACAGCGCGTAAACGTCGCGGTCGTCGCCAAATCCCCGATCGCGCGGATCCAGGCTTTCGCCCGGGAGCGTGGCTGGCGCCATCACCGGCTCCTGTCATCAGGCGGCAACACCTTCAATACCGACTACCATGCAGAGCGGGCGGATGGCGCCCAGCTGCCGGCCTTGAGCGTCTTTGCGCGACGCGAGGGACGGATCCACCACTGCTATACGACCGAGCTGCTGTACGAACGACCCGATCCCGGCCAGGACGGGCGGCACGTCGATTTCATCTGGCCGCTGTGGAACCTGCTCGATTTCACGCCCGACGGCCGCGGCGGCGACTGGCGCCCCCGGCTCACCTATGAATCCTGAGGAGGATGTATGAGCGAGAAGGAGCAATACCTGACGACGTTCGAGCGGGAATACCCGGTCACACTCAACGTGCTGCGGGCCTTCCCACAGACCAAGTCGGACCTGAAGCCGCACCAGCGCAGCAAGACGGCCAAGGAGCTGGCGTGGAACTTCGTCTTCGAAGGATATGCCGGTCTGCAGGGCGTGGACGGGGAGATGCCGTTTCCCCCCAAGGGGATGCCGAACCAGCCTGCGACGTGGGACGGGGTCGTCGGCGCGGTCGAAGGGGCCTTCAAAAAGCTCGGGGACAAGGTCCGCAAGACGAGCGAGGCGGACTTGAACAAGACCGTGAAGTTCTTCTCCGGCCCGAAGCAAATGGCCGACATCCGCCGGCTGGACCTGCTCTGGTTCCTCATGATGGACATGGTTCACCACCGCGGGCAGATGTCGGTCTATCTGCGCATGGCGGACGGCAAGGTCCCATCGATCTACGGCCCGACCGCGGACGAGCCCTGGGATTGAACGGTCTCCGCGGGTGTCAGGCGGAGGCCGACAGCGAGCATCGACCGGTGGACGTACAATCGAAGCTCCGCTCTTCGGGGGAGCCCCGATGGTCCGCTTCCACGTCGTACTCGCACTCCTGGCCTCCGCCTCACACCTCGCCGTCGGGCAAGCGAGGCCCGATTCCACTGTCGGCGATTCGGCACTGCGGGTGTTCTTCGACTGTCCGGACTACAGCTCAGGGTGTGATTTCGATTTCCTGCGTACCGAGATCACCTGGGTCAGCTGGGTGCGCAATCGCGAAGACGCCGAGGTGCACGCGCTGGTCACCACGCAGCACACCGGCGGGGGTGGCGGCGAATACACGCTGTCGCTGATCGGCCTGCGACGCTTCGCGGGCAAGTCCGATACGCTGCGGTACTACGCATCCGGGACGAGCACCACCGACGAAGTCCGCACTGGCCTCGCGCATACCATCGCGCTCGGTTTGGCGCGATACGCCGCTGCGACGCCCCAGGCCCGCAACCTCTCGGTCGCCTACGAAGCCCCCGCGACCAGTCCCACCGCGAGTCCGCGGGACCGGTGGAACAGCTGGGTATTCACCATCTCGGGAGGCACCTATCTCAATGGCCAGTCCCAGACCCATTCGACGTCGATCAACGGCTCTGTGGAAGCGACGCGCACCACGGCCGCCTGGAAGCAGACCTTCAGCCTGAGCGAGTATTACTCCGAGGATGTCTTCAAAGACGTGCCGCTGTACGACACCCTGGGAAATCAAATCGGCATCCAGGATGTGAAGAGCATTTCCCGCCAATACGGCGGCGACGCCCTGGTGGTGCGGAGCCTCGGGTCCCATTGGTCGTTCGGTCTGCAGGGATCGTTCAACCACTCCTCGTTCAGCAACCTCGATCTCGCCGTGACCGCCGGCCCTGCGATCGAGTACGACCTCTATCCCTACGCGCAATCGACCCGCCGCCAGCTGACGCTGCAGTACGGGCTAGCGCCCCAGTACTTCAACTACACCGACACCACCATCTTCAATCGCACGCGAGAGACGCTCGGCCGCCAGAGCCTCACGGCCTCGCTTGGTGTGACGCAGCCCTGGGGCACGGCGCACGTCTCGCTCATCGGGTCCAACTATCTGCAGGATTTCCAGAAGAACCGCGTGACCCTCGTCGGCAGTGTGAATGTCCGGCTCGTGAAGGGGCTCTCGCTCAACATCTTCGGAAACATCGCCCGGATCCACGACCAGCTCTCGCTCCCCAAGGGCGGCGCGTCGGATGCGGAGATCCTGTTGCAGCGGCGCGAGTTGCTCACCTCCTACCGCTACTTCACCTACCTCAACCTGAGCTACCACTTCGGGTCGACCCTCAACAACGTGGTCAATCCGCGTTTCAGCACGGGCACGATGTTCTTTTGACCCCTTCCCGAGTTTGCCCGCAAACAACGGATAGATCGCGGCACAGGCCGTCGCTATGTTGTCCCCGTGACCCGTGCCGCAGCCGTCTCCGCCCCCGATGCGACCCGCCAATGGCGCATCGTGCTCGCCCGGGACCGCCGTTTCGACGGCGCGTTCGTCTATGCCGTCCGCTCCACCGGGATCTACTGCCGGCCGTCCTGTCCCAGCCGCCGCCCGCGCCGCACCATGGTCCAGTTCTATGCGATTCCTGAAGCGGCGGAGGCGGCGGGCTTCCGGGCCTGCCGGCGCTGCCGCCCGACACAGTCGCCCGCGGCCGACCCTGCCGTGGCCGTGGTGCGGGAGCTGTGTCGCGCGATCGACGCAAACCCCGACGGCCCCGCCGACCTCGCGACGCTCGCGCAGCGCGCCGGCCTGTCACCGCACCAGCTGCTGCGCGCTTTCCGCAGGGTGCTCGGCGTGAGCCCGAAAGCGTACCGCGAGGCGCGCCGGGTTAGCCGACTCAAGACCTCGCTCAAGACGCACCGCCATGTGAGTCCCGCCATCTACGATGCCGGGTACAGCTCCCCGAGCCGTGTGTACGAGCGCGCGGCGGGCGCGCTCGGCATGACTCCGGCGACCTATCGGCGCGGGGGCCGCGGCGCCACGATCCGCTATGCGGTCGCGGCGTCACCGCTGGGCGAGCTGCTGGTCGCGGCGACCGATCGCGGCATCTGTCGCATCGGCTTGGGCGACGCCGCGCCCGCCTTGGAGCGCGACCTGCGGGTCGAGTTCCCCGCGTCGACGATCCACCGGGACCGCGGCACGCTCACCGCCTGGGTGCAGCGGATCCTGCGGCATCTCGAAGGCCGGGCACCTCACTTCGATCTCCCCCTCGATATCCGGGCGACGGCGTTCCAGCAGCGCGTTTGGGCCGAGCTGCGCAAGATCCCCTACGGCCGCACGCGCTCCTATCA
>JBGPIW010000168.1:0-5696 GCA_041485045.1 Gemmatimonadota bacterium
GATGGATCCTACGCGACCTTGCCCCTCGTCGTGCTGATCGACGAAAACACCGCCAGCGCGGCGGAGGCGCTGTCCGCCTCACTCCAGGATCACGATCGCGCGCTGCTGCTCGGCCGCCGCAGCTTCGGCAAGGCGCTGATGCAAATGGACTTCATCGTGATGCCGATGGAGGATGACCTGCGCCTGACGATCGGCTACGTCCTCTCCCCCAGCGGCCGCTTCATCCAGCGCCGATACCGCGGGCTCGCCGTCGAGCAGTACTACGCCTTTGCCGGTAAGTCCGGCGCTGAATCGGACACCCTCCAGGAGTACCACACCGACAATGGCCGCCTGGTACGGGGCGGCGGCGGCATCGCCCCCGACGTCGCCCTCCCCAAACCGGTACCCTTGCCGGTGTGGTGGAGCGTCGCCGCCGACTCCGGGTTCGACGACGCCGTGTCCGACAGCGTGGCACAGACCATTCCGGCGACGCCCGCCGCCCGTTCCGCCTGGCTTGGTGCACCGGATCGGTGGCTCGCCACATTGTTGCCGCCGTTCCTGGCCCGGGTGCGCGCGCGGCTCCACGTTGCGGCGCAAACGGACAGCGCCCTGGACGGGCGACTGGCCCGGATTCTCGCCGCGCGGGTCGCGGAGGTGCGGTGGGGCCCCGACGCCCTGCAGGAATTTCTAGTACGTACGAGCTCTGACGTGGGGGCCGCCACAGGCTACTTCCCGCGTCTCCCGGAGCTTTTGGCAGCGCCGCATCGCTAGGCTATGTTTTGACCCATGACAACGCCCCGCACACGTCCGCGCGGTGAAGCGCAGTCCACCCGTCCGGCCCGGCCACCACTCGCCAAAGCCGAGCTGCTCGATATCTACCGGTTGATGCTGCTCTCGCGTCGCCTCGACGACAAAGAGCTCCTGCTCAAGCGACAGAACAAGATCTTCTTCCAGATCTCTGGGGCTGGCCACGAGGCGGTCCTGGTGGCCGCCGGAAAGATCCTGAAGGCGGGGTACGACTGGTTCTATCCGTACTACCGCGATCGCGGCCTCTGTCTGGCGCTCGGCATGACGCCCACCGAGATGCTGCTCTCTGCCGTAGCGGCAGCCGACGACCCCAATTCGGGTGGGCGACAGATGCCCTCCCACTGGGGTCACCAGGCGCTCAACATCGTCAGTCAGTCGAGCCCCACCGGGACCCAATTCCTGCAGGCGGTGGGCTGCGCCGAAGCGTGGTTGCGGTACTCCCGGTTGGAGGGGGTCTCCGAAAAGCCCATCCACGGAGACGAAATCGCCTATTGCTCGGCTGGCGAAGGCACGACGAGTGAAGGGGAATTCTGGGAGGCGCTCAACACGGCCAGCAACCTGAAGCTGCCGGTGCTCTTCCTGATCGAGGACAACGGCTACGCCATCTCGGTGCCGGTCGAAGTGCAGACCGCCGGGGGCTCGGTGTCCGCGCTGGTGGCGAACTTCCCGGATCTCCATCTCGAAGAGGTCGACGGCTGCGACCCGATCGCGTCCTATGACGCGATCGCGCGGGCGGCCGCCCACTGCCGTGCCCGCCGTGGACCGGCGCTCGTGCACGCTCACGTCACACGCCCCTACTCGCATTCCCAGTCCGACGATGAGGTACTGTATCGGCCGTCGTCCGAGCGCGAAGACGAGGTGAAGCGCGATTGTGTCCTGACCTTCCCGCAGCGGCTGCAGGCCGACGGCGTCGCCACGGCGGCGGAGCTGGACGCGATCCGACAGCTGATCGACGAGGAAATACAGGTCGCAACCGACGTGGCCCTGGCGGCGCCCCAACCGCCTCCGGAGAGTGCGCTGCACTTTGTCTATTCGCCGGATGTGGATCCCACATCCGAGCAATTCGACACGGAAGATGACCCGCATTTCAGCGGGGAGCCCACCACCATGGTGGACCTGCTGAACACGTGCATGAAAGACGAAATGGCGCGCGATCCGCGCATCCTGGTGTTTGGCGAGGACGTCGCCGACGTCAGCCGAGAGCGGTACCTGAAGGACGTCAAGGGAAAAGGTGGCGTGTTCAAAGTCACCTGGGGCCTCCAGCGCCAGTTCGGCGGCAACCGGGTGTACAATTCGCCCCTCGCCGAGGCGAACATCATCGGACGGGCCGTGGGCTTGGCCACGCGCGGCTTGAAGCCGGTGGTGGAGATCCAGTTCTTCGACTACATCTGGCCCGCCTACCACCAGCTGCGCAACGAGCTGGCGACCATGCGGTGGCGATCCAACAACGCGTTCAGCTGCCCCGTCGTCGTCCGCGTCACGTACGGCGGCTATCTGAAAGGCGGGTCGGTCTATCACTCCCAGACGGGCGCCGTGGTCTTCACCTCAGTCCCGGGCCTGCGGGTCGTGTGCCCATCGACCGCCCTCGACGCCAACGGGTTGCTCCGCACCGCCATCCGGTGCGACGATCCGGTGCTGTTCTTGGAGCACAAGCACCTGTATCGCCAGACATACAACAAGGCACCGAACCCCGGCCCGAATTTCATGATCCCGTTCGGCAAGGCCCGGGTCGCTCGTGCCGGCACCGACCTCACCGTCGTCACCTACGGCGCTGTGGTGCAGCGCGCGCTCGTCGCGGCCAAGCAGCTGGAGGAGAGCGACGGCGTCAATGTGGAGGTGATCGACCTCCGGAGTCTGACGCCGGTCGATTGGGCCACCATCGCCGCCTCCGTGCAGAAGACGAACAAGGTCATCGTCGCGTACGAGGATTCCCTCTCCTGGGGCTATGGCGCGGAGCTCGCGGCCCGGCTCGCCGACGAATGCTTCCCCTGGCTCGACGCGCCGGTGAAGCGCGTGGCGGCGACTGATACGTTCGTCGCCTACGCCCCGGATCTCGAGGACTTCATTCTTCCTCAGGTCGAGGACCTCGCGCAGGCGATGCGCGAGCTGCATGCGTTCTAGGCCGGTTCTCGGCTACAGTCTTCTGTTTTTCCTCTCCGGCGCCACAGGGCTCGTCTATGAGCTCCTGTGGGTCCGCCTGCTGTACCAGTCCTTCGGGTCCACTATACAGTCAGTCACCACCGTCGTCGCGGCCTACATGGGCGGCCTGGGTCTCGGCGCGTGGCTCCTCGGACGACGCGCCGACCGGCACGCCCGCCCGGCGGCGCTGTACGGGCGCCTCGAGATGCTCATCGGTCTGTTCGGCCTCGTCTCGCCGCTGGTGCTCAGCCTGGCGCAGCAGGCCTACATCGCGATCGCGCGTGGTTTTCCCCCGGGCTCCAGTGCGAGCGTCGCCCTCCGCTTTGGACTCGCCGGCCTGGTCCTGCTCGTGCCCACCACCCTGATGGGCGGCACGCTGCCGGTCCTCACCCGCGCCTTCACCGCCTCCGACCGCAGCCGTCTCCGCGCCTCGCTCGGCCGGCTCTACGGGATCAACACGCTCGGTGCCGTGCTCGGTACCGCGCTCGCCGGGTTCATCCTGATCGAGCACGTCGGGATCCGTGCGAGTCTCATCGGCACCGCGCTGATGAACCTGGGCATCGGCATCGCCGCGCTGCGCCTCCCGGCCCCGGCGGACACGGCGGCCCCCGCGCTCCAACCGAGCCCCGACCGAGCTGCGCCGATCGCCCTGTATCGGACCGCCGTAGCCCTCCTCGCCGTCACCGCGTTCGTCTCACTCGCGGACGAGATCGCCTGGACACGCGTGCTGGTGATGGTGGTTGGAGGTTCGACCTATGCCTTTACGCTCGTGCTCTTGTGCTTCCTGCTGGGGATCGGCATCGGGAGTGCGTTCGTCGCTCGCCGCAGCGCCACTCCAACCGATACGGCCGCCTCCGCGTCGTTTGCCCAGGGACTGACCGCCGCTGGTGCGGCCCTGATCCTGGTGTTTTTCGCGGCGCTGCCGGCCTACATCCTCACGGTGTTCCAGATACCGGGGCTCAACGCCGGTCCGCGGCTCTTCTTGATGGGAGGGGCGGTCGCCGCCGTCGTTCTGGTGCCGGCGGTCGGAATGGGGATGACGTTCCCCCTCTTGACGGATCTCGTCGCCCGGCCGGGCGAAGCTCGCGGCGGCGACGTCGGCCGGGCCTACCTGTTCAACACACTCGGCGCGATCGCAGGCGCTGCGCTCACCGGTTTCGTTCTGGTGACCCTCATCGGAAGCGACCTGACCTTGCGTGCGGGCGTCGTCGTGAACGCCGTCGCCGCGTTCGGCTTGGCATGGCTGGCCGCCCGCGGCGTGGCGGAACACTCGCCTGAGCACGTTCGGTTGCGCACGCGAGTCTTGGGTGGCGCCCTGCTGGCGAGTGCCGGTCTGGCGGCGGCGGTCGCGGCCCCGCACTGGAGCGCGCGCCTGCTTGATCTCGGGCCCACTATCTACGGCCGCAATGCGATGTCACCCGCCGAACGAAGGGGCTTCTTGAACCACGCCGGAGCGCGGCCGCTCGCCTTCGTCGAAGGTCGCAATACTACGGTGTCTGTGTGGGAGTCGAGCTCCGGGCGCACGCTCCGGGTCACGGGCAAGGTGGATGCGTCCGACTACGGCGATATGGACACGCAGATCATGCTCGGCCTGGCGCCCGTCGCCGCCCGGCCCCATGCGCGCTCGGCGCTCGCGATTGGGTTCGGTAGCGGCGTGACCACGGCGATCCTGGCGTCGGTGCCCGGAATGGAACGCGTCCGCGTGGTGGAGCTGGAGCCCGCGGTACTGACCCTGGCCCCGTACTTCCGCGGGGTCAACGGGGATGTCCTCCATCGCGCCAACGTCCGGGCCATCGCCGATGATGCCCGCAGCGCGTTGCAGCTCTCTTCCGAGCGCTTCGACGTGATCGTGTCCGAGCCGAGCAATCCGTGGGTCGCCGGGGTCGCCACGCTCTACACGCCGGACTTCTTCCGCATTGCGCGCCGCCGCCTCGCCGAAGACGGGGTGTTCTGCCAGTGGGTCCAACTCTATCAACTGCCGCTGGCCGTCGTCGCCGGGATCGTGCGCAACATCCGGGAGGTGTTCCCGCACGTCGCGGTCTGGACCGCCGGCGATTACGACCTCATGGTACTGGGGTCCGCCCGGCCGCTCACGCCCGATACGGCTTGGGTTACGACCCTCCTGGGGAAGGATGGGGCCCTGGCGGGCGCCGCGCGCGAATTTCTCCTGCTTCAGTCACCGGCGGACTATTACGATCGTCAGGTGTTGGGCGATGTGGGCGTCACCCGGCTCGTGGAACAGGCGAGCCTGACCCACACCGACGACCGACCTCAGCTGGAGTTCGTCGCGGCTCGACGTTTTCTGGACGCGGGCTCTACCGGCAGCATCCTCGACTCACTGGCTTCGATCGAGCGCCCAGTGGAATCGGCGGACGGCCTCTCGCCGGTACGGCTCGCGCGCGCCCTCTCGGCGCGCCTCGGCGACCCGGCGGGCACGAGCTTCCTGTTCGCCGCGCGCGCCGCGGTCCCGCAGGATCCGGCTTGGAACGTGGCCCTGGCGGCAATCGGTCTCCTCCAGGGGGATTCGTCTCTTGCCGATTCCGTCTTTCCGCCGGTGCTCGCCCGTGGCACGGATCGACGGGTACTCCTGTTGGGCGGCCTGCTCGCCTCGGCGCGCCGGCAACCCGGACAGGCGCGAGCGCTCCTCGGCCGAGCGCTCGTCGCCGGAGCCGATAGCGGTCGCGTCTACGCGGCCTTGGCACAGCTGCACGCACGTGACCGACTCTGGACCGAGACGATCGCCGACGTTCGAGCGTCGCTGGGGGCCATCC
>JBGPIW010000169.1:0-5680 GCA_041485045.1 Gemmatimonadota bacterium
CTATCTTCACGAGCTGCGCCACCAGGCGGAGCTGCTCGCCAGTCTGCCCCCGATCATCAACGCCGCCCGCACCGCGGCACAGCAGGTCGTCGCCCGCCGGCTGGACCGGCTCTCGATCGCCGACGCCGAGCGTCAGTACGCTGGGCCGCGCCAGCTGGGCGGCGACCCCGAGCTGCAGGCGTTTCTGCGGGGATTCCCGGACCGGTCCGAGCTAGTCGAGGTGTTCTTCACCGAAGCGCACGGCTACGTCGTGCTCGGTTCGGACCGGCCGTCGGACCTGGCACAGCAAGACGAGGAGTGGTGGCAGGCGGCGATGCGCGAGGGCGCCTATGAGAGCGCGGTGCATTACGACTCGTCCGCCCGGGCGGCGGCGATGGAGTTCGACATCGCGATCCGCTCCGGCGGGAGCGCCCGCTCGATCGGCGTCCTGAAGGCCGCGTTCGGGCTCGATACGCTGCGCGGGCTCCTGGCGACGGCCGGCTCGGGAGACAGCTTGACGCTGCAGCTGGTGGACGACCAGGGGCTCCTGCTGGCCTCTCCCACACTCGAGCGCCTGCCCGACAATCAGATCCCCACCGGCGACAGCGTCGCCGCGAAGGTGGTCCACGGCACCCGCGGGGACGAGATCGTGGTCTCCGTCCCGGCCAACGGGGGACGCTGGCACGCCTTGTACCGGCGTCCGACCGCGGAGGCATACGCCGCGGCGCGGCACACCGAGCGGTCGATCTGGGCGGGTGCCGCAGGACTCCTCGCCCTCACGATCGGATTGATGTTCGTGCTGGGTCGGTGGATGGACCGCCAGATCTCCGAGCCGGTGCGCGCCGCCGCCATGCTCACCGGCCGGATCGCGGCCGGCGACCTGACCGTCGATCTTGTGTCGGACGGGGGCGGGTCGATCGAGGCGCGCAGCCTGCTCGCCGCGGTGCACGCGATGGTCGCGGCGTTGCGCCGGCTGGTCGGTGCGATCCGCTCGGCGTCGGACGAATCCGCCGCCATGGCCGCGGAAATCTCCGCGGCGACGCAGCAGATGAGCGCCTCCACCGAGGAGATGACGTCGACCACGCAGGACCTCACCAAGCGGGCGGCCGAGCAGGCCCAGCTGGTGCGGGCCGCCGCGGACGACGCCGGGCGGATTCTCCAGATCGCCACCGCCCTCGCGGCGGGTTCCGAGGATTCCGTGCGCCGCAACGCCGAGCTGGCCGCGCTGGCCCGACATCACCGCGAGCTGCTCGACCAGAGCATCACCCAGCTCAACCGACTCGCCGAGGACGTAGAGCGCGGGGCGGAGGAGGCCGACGCCCTCGCGGTCGCGACGGCCCAGATTCAGAAGTTCGTGGGCCAGGCCAAGGCGGTCGCGACCCAGACCAACATGTTGGCGCTCAACGCCGCGATCGAAGCGGCGCGGGCCGGGCCGCAGGGGCGCGGATTCGCGGTCGTGGCCGACGAGGTCCGCAAGCTCGCATCGCTCGCCGCCGCTGCGGCGACGGAGACCGCCGACACCGTACGCAGCGTGCTCACCCGCGCGCAGGAGACCCGCGACCGGTTGAAGCGGCTCGCGCAGACCGGGACCGTAGCGCGAGAGGCCGCGCAAACCGCCGGCCAGGGACTGGCGACCGTCGCCGGCGAAGCAGAGGCGAACGACGCCTGGAGCCAGGAAATCGCCACCTCGGCCGTCGAGGTGCGCCGCCTGGTGGACGAGATCGCCGCCCGGCTCACGGCGGTGGCGATGGGGACGGACGGCTTGCTCGCGTCGGCGCAGGAAATCGCCGCCTCGAGCGAGCAACAGTCCGCGTCCACCCAGGAGATCGCCTCGTCGGCCAATCAGCTGGCCGAGGCGGCCGACCGGCTGCAGGGAGCGGTGAAGACGTTCCGGATCGTCGCCGATCAACCGCCCGAGCCCCCACTCTCCCCGACGCCACCCACCGACGGCGAGCGGTTCACCGGTCCCACGCTCGCACCGGAGGCTGTCACCTGATGTCCGAGACCGGCCGCCTGCGACCGGCGGTTGTCGGGCTCGTCGCCGCCCTCTCGGCACTCGCCCCAGCTCGTGCGGTCCCACAGCGCCCCGGGACCATCGAGCTCGGCGCGTTCGCACGGTTCACCCACTTCGATCCGTCGCTGCGCTTCGACGACGCCTTCGGGGTCGGCGGCCAGCTCGACGTGTTCTTCGCCCGAGGTCTGGCGCTCGAAGGCTCCGCAGCGGTGCTGTCCACGAAGGCCGGTGCGACCGCGGACGTCTCCCTGACCCCGATCTACGTGCGGCTGCTGTACTCGACACCGATCGCCGCGCGTTCCGCCGTCCTGTTGGCCGCGGGCTACGTGCACCAGCAGTACCGCAAGAGCCTCCATGGATGGGAGGACGGTGCGAGCGGTCTGCTCGGCGTGCACTTCTCGCTCGGCGCGCACGTCGGCGGCCGCGTGGAAGCCGTGGCGGACTATTTCCCCTCTCCGCTCAACACCAGCGTTGGAGTGCAGGACAACTGGGACTTCTCGCTTCAGGCCGGCCTGGGGTTCCGGCTCGGGGACGGTGCGAGCGCCCCGCGCGACAGCGACAAGGACGGCGTCGTGAATGGCGCGGACGCCTGCCCCGACACCCCACGGGGCGAAGCCGTGGACAGCCGGGGCTGCCCCCTGCCCAAAGACGCGGATGGGGACGGGGTCGTGGACGCGAGCGACCGCTGCCCCGATACACCGGCCGGCGACCAGGTGGATCCCACCGGGTGTAGCCTCCCCAAAGACGCCGATGCGGACGGCGTCGTGGATGCGAACGATCGCTGCGCCGATACGCCGGCCGGTGTTCGCGTGGACCTGACCGGCTGCGCGCTCGACGGGGACAAGGACGGCGTGCTCGATGCGTCCGACAAGTGTCTCAACACGCCGCCCGGCGATCCGGTCGATGCGGTGGGGTGCTCACTGCCGAAGGACGCGGACGGGGACGGTGTGCAGGATCGAGCCGACCGGTGCCCCGGGACGCCGGTGGGGCAACGAGTGGACGCTTCCGGCTGCCCGGTGCTGTTCAGCGGCGTCCAGCGCACCGTGGTGCTCGAAGGAGTGAATTTCGAAACGGGAAGCGCGAACCTCACCGACCAGTCCAACAACACGCTCGATCGGGTCGCCACGAGCCTGCACGGCAACCCCGGCCTGCGCGTGGAGATCGCCGGCTACACCGACAGCCGCGGCGGCTTGGCCGCCAACCAGCGACTGTCGCAGGCGCGCGCCGACGCGGTGCGGGCCTACCTGATCCGGCACGGGGTCGATCCGGTCCAACTCACTTCCCGCGGCTTCGGAGCCGCGAATCCGGTCGCCTCGAATGCCACCGCGACCGGCCGTGCGCGAAACCGGCGGGTCGAGCTGCACCGGCTGAACTGAGCTCTCGCCTCAACCATCGCTGAGAACTCGGGCCCCGTAGCGTAGCGGGGCCCGCGTGTTTTGTCCTTCACGGCCCTGCTCGAGGTGACCGGTATCACGCGCCGGGCGCCCGCCTGTCGGGCGCGACTCCTCCGAGCTCATTCGGGGTATCCCGCCAGTCGGTTCACTCCATAACAGAAAGGAGGCCGCCATGCGCTCTCGCATCCAGGCGGCAGTCATCCTAGCGACCGCGCTCGCATCCGCGGGACTCGCGGCCCAAGATGCCGGTACGCTCGAGATCGGCGGATTCGGCCGCTTCACGCGGTTCGACCGCTCGCTCGGTCTCGACAACGCGTTCGGAGGCGGCGGGTGGCTCGGCGTATTCGTCGCGCCGGGGCTCGCGCTCGAGGGCACCGGTGGGTATCTGCCCACGACGGGCCCCCTGGCTCCGAACGGGACGCTGATTCCGTTACACGCCCGCCTCGTGTACGCCCGGCCGATCGCCGGACCGGTCGCCGTGCTGCTGGGCGGCGGCTACGTGCACAACGTTTACGGCAGGACAGCCAACGTGTCGGACGACGGTGTCAGTGGACTGTTCGGCCTGCGCTTCGGCATGGGGCCGTCGCTCGGACTACGGATCGAGGCGGTCGAGGATTTCATCCCCTCGCCCCGCAATCAAAGCGCCGGAGTTCCCAACAACTGGAACTTCACGGTGCAGGCCGGGCTCGCCGCCGTGCTCGGGCGCTCGCGGCCGAAGGATTCGGATGGGGACGGCATCGTGGACCGGTTGGACACCTGTCCGGCTACGCCGCCCCGTGAGACTGTGGACGACCGCGGCTGCGCGCTCCCGAAAGACTCGGACGGGGACGGCGTGGTCGACCGGCTCGATGCATGCCCGGCGACGCCAGCGGGCGATGCCGTGAACCCGCGCGGGTGCTCGCTGCCCAAGGACGCGGATGGTGATCACGTGGTCGACTCCCTCGATCGTTGTCCCAACACCGCGCCCGGCGAGGCCGTCGATGCGGCCGGATGCCCACGGGATTCGGACGGCGACGGCATCATCGATTCCGTGGACAAGTGCCCCGGCACCGGGCCGGGCACGATCGTGGATGCCACCGGCTGCACACCTGCCAAGGACTCGGACGCGGACGGCGTGCTGGATCCCACCGACAGGTGCCCCGGAACCGCCGGGGGTGAGCGCGTCGATTCCATCGGTTGCCCGGTGCTGTTCGCCGGTACGGCGCGCACGCTGGTCCTCGAAGGCGTGAGCTTCGAAACCGGCCGCACCGCGCTCACCGCGCAAGCACGGGGAGCGTTGGACCGCCTGGTGGTCGGCCTGAAGGCGCGTCCCGGCGAGCGTGTGGAGGTGGCCGGGTACACCGACAATCGTGGCACGGCCGGTGCGAACCTGCGGCTGTCGCAGGTCCGGGCCGACGCGGTCCGCGGCTACCTGATCGAGCGCGGCGTACCGCCGGAACAAGTCGTGTCACGGGGTTATGGAGCGGAAGATCCCGTGGACTCGAATGCGACCGCCGTGGGACGCTCGCGGAACCGGAGGGTGGAGCTGCACCGGATCAACTAAACCAGGTTGGTGGAGGATGGTGGAGGGTGCTCAGGTCAGCCTCCACCATCCTCCACTCATATCCGCCCGCTTCGACAACCTCCGCTAGTCGCCAAAGTGCGCGACGCGGACCTCGAGGATGTCGGGGAGCTGGGTGAGGCGCTGGCGCACGCCGTCGGTGGGCGATTGGTCCACGGTGATCGCGGCGAGCGCTTCACCTTCGCGCGCGTCTCGGGCCTGGTGCCAGCTCGCCACGTTCACGCCTGAGTCTCCCAGAATCGTGCCGACCCGCCCGATCACCCCGGGCACGTCGCGGTTCTTCACCACGAGCAGCCATCCTTCCGGCGCCACATCCACGTGGTAGTCGTCGATGCGGATCACGCGGCCGTGGCTGTTCCCCACCAGGGCGCCGGCGACCCGGGTGCGACCGAGGCTCGATTCCACCGCGACGCCGATTGACGTTTCGAACCCCGGCTCGGGCGCGCCGCTGCGACGGATCAATCGGATCCCCCGTTCCTCGGCGAGCACCGGAGCGTTGACAAGGCTGACGGGCCCCAGTCCAAGTCCGGCGAGCAGGCCCTCGAGCGCGGCGACGAGGACCGGCCGGGCGGCCTCCTCGTCGCGGCCCCCGTAGGTCACTTCGACGCCGGTGACGTCGCCTTGGGCGAGCCCCGCCGCCAGCCGGCCGAGGCGCCGGGCGAGCACGAGGAGCGGCGCGGCGCGGCGTAGCACGTCCCCGCCGATGCCCGGGACGTTGACCGCGGTCGAGAG
>JBGPIW010000170.1:0-5633 GCA_041485045.1 Gemmatimonadota bacterium
CCCTTCCGGGCGCGGCGGGCACCCCGGCACGTACACATCCACCGGCACGATCGTGTCGATCCCCTGCACCATCGCGTAGTTGTCGAAGATGCCGCCGGTCGAGGCGCAGGCGCCCATCGAGATGACCCACTTGGGCTGCGGCATCTGGTCGTAGATGCGGCGGATCACCGGCGCCAGCTTGAACGGCAGCCGGCCGGCGCAGATCAGCACGTCGGCCTGGCGCGGCGAAAACGCCTGGCGCTCCATCCCGAAGCGCGCCAGGTCGTAGCGGCTCGCCGCCGTCGCCATGAACTCGATGGCGCAGCAGGCGGTGCCGAACGGCATCGGCCACAGCGAGTTGGCGCGCGACTGGTTCACCGCCCAGTCGATCAGCTTCTCCAACCGGGTGAGATGGAAGTTCGGGCTGCCGCTGACTTCTTTGGTTTCCAGTACGTGTTTCAAGGCGATAACCCCGTCAAGCAGATAACCCCGTCAAGCAGAAGGACGTCGAGAGAAAATCGTCCAGCAGAAAAACGTTCGACGTCTCCTGTCTCGACGTCTCTTGTCTCGACGTCTTTCTTCTTGACGCCTCTCTTCTTGACGCCTTTCGTCTCGACGCCTTCAGCAGTTAGTCCCATTGTAAGGCACCGCGCTTCCATACGTAGACATACCCAACCGCCAATATCACCAGAAACACCACCATCTCGACCAGCAGGAAACCCGTCGTGACCGTCGCCACCCCGCCCTTGTAGATCGCGGCCCAGGGCAGCAGGAACACCGTCTCGATGTCGAAGATGATGAACAGCATGGCGACGAGATAGAACTTGATGGAAAACCGCTCGCGCGCGTCCCCCAGCGGGGGCATGCCGCTTTCGTAGGGGCTGCCCTTCACCGCGGTCGGCCGGCGCGGACCGAGGAAGTGCGATGCCACGATCATCAGCACCGCGTTGCCCGCGACGAACGCCAGCAGGATCAGGAAGATGAGATAGGGTCGGAGCACAGGTTCTCGTGAAAAAATTCACTAGTGCGAGGATGAAAGTATCCGGCACGCTGCCGCGTGTCAACCGAACGACGTGGCGTAAGTGCCGATGGCGCCGTTAGATTGCGCCGCCATGTCGATCAAATCCGACCGCTGGATCCGCCGCATGGCTGCGGAGCACCGCATGATCGAGCCGTTCGCCGACGAGCAGGTCCGCGCCGGCTGCATCTCCTACGGCGTCTCGTCCTACGGCTACGACATGCGGGTCGCCCCCGAGTTCAAGATCTTCACCAACGCCCTCTCGGCCATCGTCGATCCCAAGCAGTTCGACCCAAAATCCTTCGTCGAGTTCACGGGCGCGGTGTGCGTCGTGCCGCCCAACTCGTTCGCCCTCGCGCGCTCCATCGAATACTTCCGCATCCCGCGCAACGTCCTCACCCTGTGCGTCGGCAAGAGCACCTACGCTCGCTGCGGCATCATCACGAACGTCACGCCGTTCGAGCCGGAGTGGGAGGGCTTTGTGACGCTCGAGATCTCCAACACGACGCCGCTCCCCGCCAAGATCTACGCCGACGAGGGCATCGCCCAAGTCCTGTTCTTCACGGCCGATGAAGGCGACGAGTGTGAGCGGAGCTACGCCGACAAGAAGGGGAAATACCAGGCGCAGGTGGGGATTACGTTGCCGAAGCTGTGACCGTTGTCCGTTGTAGGACGCTACGTTGTACGAATTCATACAACGTAGCGTCGTAACGTCGTGCCACGGTCTTCAGGGCATCACTCCCCCCGCCACCCGCGCCACCCACAATCCCGAATTGATGTCGCTGGCGTAGATGAAGCCGCGGTGCGGGATCGCGCTCCAGGCCAGGGCCATATTGGGCCGGTACCCCGCGAGCGAGCCGGTATACAGGCTGCCCACCACGCGTCCCTCGGCGCGCAGATCGCCGCGCAGCTCCCCGCTCACGTCCACCACCCGGATACCGCCGTTGTAGGCGCCGATGTAGGCAAGCCCGTTCTCCACGAAGAGATTGTGCACGCCGAACTCGATCGGGTCGTAAAACGCCACCTCGCGCGGATGCAGGAGGTCATGCACCTCGACCACGTGCATCCGACCGCGCGTCGGGAACTGCTCCCGCGAGGCCAGGTCCAGGGTCCCCGGATACGACTCGTCGCCCAGAAAGACGTAGTCACCAGCCCGGAAGACGGCGTGCGTGCCCGCGATGTAGCCCGGGGGATACAGCTCGGCGTGGTTGTAGGTGTACTGGCTCACGAACGTGGGGTTGGTGATCGATCCGCCGGTGATGCCCTTCCCCACGTCCAGGACGATCAACCCATCCCGCCAGTACGCCAGGTAGGCGATGCCGTCCACCACGTGCACGTCGTGCAGGTAGCGTTGCGGGATCATGTTGAGGAACTCAACCGGGTACGGCTGCGCCGGGACCGCTCGGGCGATTTCCCAGCGCGCCACCTGTCGGGGCGCACGCGGATCGGCGAAATCGATGATCCGTAACGAGCCCGTGGCGTCGTCGGTCGCGAACACGTAGTGCTGATACACGTAGGCGCTGTGCACCCCACCCGAGACCGCCTCGGTAAACTCCGACACCAGCTTCGGATGGCGCGGGTCGGCACAGTCGTAGAACAGCAGGCCGTTCTTGCGCGTGCTCGCCCCCTCGCGGCTCACCACCAGGATCTTCCCGTCGGCGGTGGTCATGAGGTCGTTCAAGAGCCGGGCGTCCACCACCAGCGAGTCGGTGAGCTTCGGCGCCGCGGGATCGGAGATGTCGAAGACGTAGATCTCGCTGCCGATGGTAGACACGTACGCCACGTCGCCCACCGGCCAGATCTCGGCGCCCTGCACGTCCTTCGACAGGGCGGCGTGCGAGACCTGCTCGACACCGCGGGGATCGTGCCGCGGCAAGACCGACACCTCCGTGGTCGCCACCCGACTCCCCACCGTCGCGCTCACCGTGTAGATCCCCGGCTCGGTCGCCACCAGCCGGCCGTCGGGATACACCGTCGCGCCAGGACCCGTCACGCTCCAGCGCAGCGGGACACCGCTTTCCTTCCGGCCGCCCGCGCCGCGGATGTCCGTTTGCAGCGCCACGACGTCGCCGACCCGGACGGGACCCGCGGAGAGAACGCGCAGCGACGTGACCGGGTTGATCCGCACCGTCAATTCCCAGCGCGTCGACACCGGTCCCAGTGCCGCCGCAATGGTGGCGCGACCGACCGCCTTGGCGCGGACCACGCCGCTGGAGGAGACGGTGGCCACCGCCGGTCCGAGCGAGCGCCATTGCACCCCCGGGAGTCCCCCCCCTGCTCCGACCGGATCGCCGACGGCCGTGATGGCGCGGACGCTCAGCGGGACGATCTCGCCCACGACCAGGCTCGTGCGCCCGCCCGGGGCCGCGATCTCGAGGCGCGCCGCCGGACGCTCCCCGATATCGAGCACCGCAAATCCCGGTTTCCCTCCGACCAGGGCGAAGACGTAGGTCTGGCCTGCCCTCGTGGTCGTGACCAGACCCGCGGAGTCGGCGGCCGCGATGTCGAACGGCGTTGCGAACCATTCGGTATGAGCCCCAGCCACGACGGCGCCGGCGGAGTCGCGGGCGGTGACGCGGAATCGGATGGTGTCGCCTGCCGTGACGATCGCTCGGGCGGGGGAGAGCTCCACCGTGGCCACGCCTTGCGCCGGGAGCGCGGAGGGGAGGGCGAGCGCGACGCCGGTGAGCAGAGCGGTGACGGGACGCACGGGCAGACTCCGGGGAAGAGAGGATGCGGAGAAGTTGTCGTCAGCCGCGGCCGCCGGCCAGTCCGTCCTTGCACGCCGTGACGATGCGGGCCGGTGGGAACACGCCGAACCACAGACCCGAGCGGCGGACTTGCGCGAGGCCCGCCGCGCGCAGCGTGTCCGCGTACGCGGCGGTGTGGCGGAAGTCGAGCACCGCGAGCCGGCCGCCCGGTCGCAGCACGCGCGCCATCTCGCGGATGGCGTCCGCCCGACCCGCCCGGTCGGGAATGTTGTGGACCACGAGACTCGACACGACGGCATCGAAACAGCCGTCGTCGAACGGCAGGCGCCGCGCGTCGCCGTCGTGCACCTTCACGCGCTCCGCCACGCCCTCGCGCTCCGCGTTCTCGAGCGTCACCCGGCGGTGATTCCCCGACTGGTCGCTGCGCCGCCAGAGATCGACCCCGACCGCCCGGCCCTCGGGCAGCCGCTTCGCGACTTCGATCAGCACCTGTCCCCGCCCGCATCCCACGTCCAGCACCCGGGCATCCGCCCCCAACTCCAGCGCATCGAGCATGCGCCGCACCACCCGGCGTTTCCCGAACCGGCTGCTCCAGATCATCAGGACGGCCTCCGCGGCGAACACCGCGCCGGGAATCCCGAGGCCGCGCAACGGTCGCGCGGTGGCGCCCAGCCAGAGGCCGGCGGCCCCCAGCACGGCGAACGTGAGCACCACGCCGGGTGCGTCGATCCCATACGCCGCCCGCCGCATGCCCGCTACGCTCTCGCCAGCAGCACCGGCGGCTTGCGACGCAGCCGGCGGATCGTGGCCGTCAACGTCATGCACACGAGCGCCCCGGCCGCGGCCATCGCCATGTCCATCTGCGCATCCCATACATCCCCTTGGGTGCCGAGCCAGGCGTCGCCCGTTCCCGGGGCGACGAGCTTGGCCACCACCATCTCCGTGATCTCGTACAGGGCGCTGAACGCCAGCGTCACGTCGAGCGGGAGGTAGTAGGCCCAAAAGCCGCGAGCGTTCGCGACCCGCAGGAAGACTTCGCGGATCGGATAGGCGAGCAGCAGCCCGAACGAGAAATGGACCAGGCGGTCGAATGGGTTGCGTTCGAGCCCCAGGGCGTGCTCCAGCCAGTCGCCAAACGGCACGCGCGCGTAGGTCCAATGCGCGCCGATCGCGTGCAGCGTCATGAACAGCGCGATCAGCAGGTAGGACAGATCCGACAGTGGGAACACTCGGTAGGTCCCAACCAGCAGTGCCACCACGACCACCACCAGGATGTTCTCGAGCACCCAGTCGTGGCGGTCGAGCGGCCGGATCGCGGTGGCGATCCAGACGATCGCGTACCAGACGGCGAGCCCCTGCACCAGGCGGCGCGCAGCGAAGCGGCCCTGCGTGTGGGTGGTGGAGGTGGAGAGCAATTGCCTCGCTCACCTCGGATTCAGAATTCGATCAATCCGCGCCTGCAGATCCACGACGTGGGCTCGCGTGGTCCGATCGGTCACGCGCCCCAGCGCGGTCCCGAGTGCAGTCTGCAAATCCCGCAGCTCGAGGCGCCCCAGCGACCGTGCGTCGGCCGGACGCGGCGGCGGCGGCGTGAAGCCGGGAAACGGGGTGAAGCTGGGCGGCGGCGGAGTGACGAGCGGCGTGTTGATCAACCGGTCCATCTGGTCCACGAAGGTCTGCTGCAGGTTGCGGCGGTACGGATCCACTGCCGGTCGCGCGGCGCCGAGTTCGGCGAAGATGCCGCCGCGCAGGTCGTCGAACAGGTTGGTGAGCGTATAGGCGGTGCCCGCCGGCAGCGTGGCGCCTTGCTCCGCCAGCCGCGAGAGGCGCGCGTCCTGGAACAGCGTGGTCAGGAGCGCCGCCTGCCGCACGCGGATCCGCTCTACGAACCCCGTCGGCTCGATCCGCCGCAGGACCGCGGAGTC
>JBGPIW010000171.1:0-5611 GCA_041485045.1 Gemmatimonadota bacterium
CGCCGTGACGTTCACGCCGGATCTGAGTTTTCAGCTCTACCTGCAGCCGTTCGCCTTCTCGGCGGACTACGGCGGATTCAAGGGGCTGCGGGCGCCCCGCACGTTTGATTTCTCCAGGTACGGCCGGGACGACGGCTCGACCTTGACCTACGACAACCTCGCCAACCGTTACACCATTGACCCCGATGGGGCCGGGCCCGCCGCCTCGCTGCAGCTCGACAATCCGGACTTCCGGTTGCGCACGCTGCAAACCAACGCGGTGCTGCGTTGGGAATTTCGGCCGGGGTCCACCGTGTACCTCGTCTGGACCGAGCGCCGCTTCGGGGCGTTCAACGACCCGACCTTCGACATCGGACGCGACGTCGGACGCGAGCTGTTGCGCGATCCTCCGACCAATGTCCTGCTGATCAAGATGAATTACTGGCTGAGTTTCTAGGCCCGGTATATTGCGCTGACTCCCATCCGGACCCCCGATGCAACTGGCGACTCGGCGCGCGTACAGCGGACGAATCATGAATCTCGACATCGACTCCGTGCGTTTCCCCGACGGATCGGAGGGCGAGCTCGAGATCATCCGTCACCCGGGCGCCGCTGCGGTCGTGCCGCTGGCGTCGAGCCCCGCGGGGCCGGATCCCGTCGTCCTCATGATCCGCCAGTACCGGTATGCGGCGGGGGGCCCGCTCTGGGAGATTCCCGCAGGCCGGCTCGACGAGGGCGAGGCCCCTGAGGCGTGCGCGCGCCGGGAATTGCAGGAGGAGGCCGGTGTCGCCGCGGGTCGACTCGAGCGGCTCACCACCATCTGGACCACCCCCGGGTTCACCGACGAGGCGATTCATCTGTTTCTGGCGACCGACCTCGTCGACGTGCCGACGGCACGGGAGCCGGACGAATTCATCGAGGTGACCCCGCGCCCCCTATCGGAGCTGCTGGTCGCAATTCGAGATGGCGAGATCCGTGACGCCAAGACCATTGCGGCTATCCTTTATATGGCGGGGTTCAGGCTCGGGACGGAATGACGCACTGTCCGCCATAGGGGACGGCGCCGGGCCACGATGCCCTTGTCTAATGCCTGCATTCGCGGGATGTTAGGAAATTGCGGGTCTCGGTACGAATCGTGCGCGGCTGGCCGGGGCACACTCGGATGGGGGGTGGATATGTCGGTGAGCGCGATCAAGTCGGAATCTTCGCCACGGGCGATCGAGCGTCAGGCGCTGCATGAGCTGGACGACGCGCGAGTCGTGCAGCGGCATCTGAGCGCCGATCCCCAGGCGTTCGGCACCTTGGTGGACCGGTATCAGGGCCGCCTCCTGAGTTTCGTCAACCGCACGATTGGAGACCGGGAGCGCGCGGAGGACCTCGTCCAAGAGGTGTTCATCCGTGTGTTTCGCCACCTCCACCGGTTCGACCAGACCAAGAAGTTCTCGACCTGGATCTACACCATCGCTTCGAATCTGGCGAAGAACGAGCTGCGGAACCGGAGCCGTAACCCACTCGTCTTCTTCCAGACGATCAAGCGCAACTGGGAGGCTGACCACCGGCCGCTCCAGTTCGAAGACACTACGGCTCGTCCCGACGACCTCTATCGCAAGCGGTTCCTGAAGGACGCCGTGGAACAGTGCGTGAGCCAGCTCCCGGAGCACCATCGCGTCGTGTTCGTACTGCGTGAGCTCGAGGGCAAGAGCTACGAGGAAATCGCAGAGATTACGGGCTGCAACCTCGGAACAGTGAAGAGCCGCCTCAATCGTGCGCGCAACAGTTTTGCGCAACTGATCGGACCCCTCATCACTTAGCGGGGAACCCACCCCACCCCGCCGGGTACGACCCAGCCGTCATGACTTGCAGGGAATTCCTCGCCCGGTACACAGAATTCCGCGACGGACTGATCACCACACCGCGGGAGGTGCGGCGATTCGCCCGTCATCTCGGGTCGTGCCCCGCCTGCCAGCGATACGACGCAGCGCTACGCCACGGGGTGGGAGCGCTGCAAGGAACACCGCGGCCCGAGGCCAATGACGACTTTCGGCGCCGCCTCGAGCGGCGCCTCGCGACTGAACGCGTGCGCGCGGGCCGGCAGCACATTCCGGCCCGCCCCGCCCTGGCGGGCGCGGTCCTGGTAGCGGTAGCATTGAGTTTCGTGGTATGGGAGGGCGCCCGCCGGCGTCCGGCGGATACTCCATCCCTTCCACCGGTTCCGTTCCCGAAACCAGTGGCCCAGGCAGGCCTGCCGTTCGTGTCCTTCCAAGACCCGCGAACCGGCATCGCTTCAGGCAACCCCTACCCCTACGGCACGGCGTTCGTCGAACCAGCGAGCGCGCGGCGCTAGCACCTCACTTTCTTCCCCCTCCGGCCGGCGGTACCTTCCGTCGGTATGGCGCTTTCCTTCGACGCGCTGATGCGCTCGCTCAAGCGCGGCGATGCGGAGGCCGCCTACTATCTCCACGGTGAAGAGGAAGTCCTGAAGGACGAAGCGGTTCGCGCGCTGGTCGCCCGCGCGGTTCCGCCGGAGTCGCGGGATTTCAACCTGGATACCCGGGCCGCCGCCGAGCTGGACGTGGAGACGCTGCACGCCCTGCTCAACACGCCACCCATGCTCGCGCCGCGCCGTGCCGTCGTGCTGCGCGGAGTCGAGCTGCTGCGAAAGAAATCGAAACCCCGTGAGGCCCTCCTGGCCTACCTCGAGCGCCCGAGCCCCGACACAATGCTCGTGCTCGTACAAACCGACATGGAGGACCCCGAAGCGGATTTCGCCGCGCACGCGACGACGGTGGCGATGGACCGCTTGCCGCCGGAGCGCGCCATTCGGTGGGTGGCCCATGCCGCGGGGGCACGGGGACTCACCGTCGAGCCGGCGGCAGCCGAGCTGCTCGTAGGAACGGTCGGCGCCGACCTCGCCGCCCTGCGCCAGGAGCTGGACAAGCTCGCCGTGCTCGTGGTGGGACGGCCCGTGGGCCCAGCCGATGTGACGACCCTCGTAGGGGTCCGCCAGGGGGAGACCCTGCAGGATCTCGTCGACGCCGCTATGAAAGGCGACGCGGCCCGGGCCGCCCGCCTCGTGGAGCGCGTACTCGCCCAAGGGGGAATGTCGGGCGTTCGGGTCGTCACCGCGTTGGGGACGGCGCTCGTGGGTACCGCGTTAGCTCGGGCCGAGCTCGATCGCGGGACTGCGGCGGCTCGAATCGTCGACGCCATGTTCCGCCACTTGCTCGCCGCGCGCCCGTTCGGGCTGCGCAGCTACAAGGTCGAAGCCGCTCAGTGGGCTGAGTGGGGCGGACGGTGGAGCGCGCCGGAGCTGCGCCGGGCGCTCCGCCTGGCATTGTCGACCGATCAGGCCCTCAAGGGCACGGGGGTCACCGACGATGCCGGCCTGCTCCGGCAGCTCGTACTCTCCCTCGTCGTACCGGCTCAGGAGGCCGCATGAGGGAGGCGCTGCGACTCGGATGCGTCGCTGTTGGTCTGACCGGGCTCGCGCCGAGGCTTCCGGCGCAGGCGACGTTCGCGCCGCGGCTGCAAGCGGCCATCGTGCTCGCGCAATCGGGCCGCGCCGATTCGGCTCGATCGGTGATCCGCGCGATACTCGCTTCGTTGTCCCCGCAAGACTCGATCTATCCGCAGGCGCTGTACGTGCAAGGCGGAATGCTCGCCTCCGATGCGGGCGTCGCGGCGACGAGCCTGCAACGGGTCGTGGTGGAATACGGCACCTCCCAGTGGGCCGACGACGCGCTGCTGCGCCTCGCCCAGCTGTACGAGGCCCAGAATGACCCGGCGTCGGCGGTGCAATGGGTGGATCGGTTACGCCGCGACTATCCCGACTCGCCGCTGCTCTCGAAAGCAGAGTTCGTCGCGGCGCGAGCGGCTTTCGATCTCCGGGACGAGACGCGGGGGTGCACCTTTCTGCGCGACGCACAGAGCGGGGCCGGTGAGGACGTCGAGTTCCGCAATCAGGTGTCGTTCTACGCCGCCCGTTGCCCGACGGCGCCCTCCGGGCCGGCCTCCGCGCCGGATTCGGTCGCACGACGCGGCTCGCGCTTCGCGGTACAGATTCTGGCCGGCAAGAGCGCGCCTCAGGTGGATGAGATGCTCACACGCCTCAAGGCGCTGGGGTACGCAGCCCACGTGGTCCGGGACACCACCGGATACCTGAAAGTCCGCGTGGGCCCTTACCCGTCGCGCGATGCTGCGCAACGCGTCCAGGCGCAGCTGAAGACCCGGCTCGGTGGTCAGCCGTTCGTCGTGGAGGAGCCGTGAGCTCACCGCTGACCGCCGACACGCCGTTGATGCAGCAATACCACGAGATCAAAGCCCGACACCCCCAGACCATCCTGTTTTTCCGTATGGGTGATTTCTACGAGATGTTCGAAGACGACGCCAAGCTGGCGGCGCGGGAGCTGGGACTGACCCTGACATCGCGGAATAACGGCGGCGCGGCGGAGGTCCCACTCGCTGGGGTTCCGGTCAAGGCGGCTACGGAATACCTGCGTCGGCTGATCGCCAACGGCCACCGGGTGGCGATCTGCGAGCAGGTGGAGGATCCGCGCCTCGCCAAAGGGCTCGTGCGCCGGGAGGTGGTGGAGACCCTCTCCCCGGGGGCGGTGCTCGCCGACGACTGGCTCGAGCGTAACCGCAACAACTTCCTCGTGGCGCTCTGCGAGCGCGACATTGCGGTCGGCCTCGCCGCACTCGATCTGACGACGGGCGAGTTCGCGCTCGAAGTCGTGGCCCGCGAGGATCTGGCGGCGGCGTTGGCGCGCTACGAAGCGGCGGAGCTCGTCCTGGCCGCGGGCACGACCCGACCAAATCACGACTCCCTCACGGTGACGGAGCGCGAAGGCTGGGAGTTCGACCCCGAAATGGCCCGCGAAGATCTGATCCGGACGTTCGGCCTGGCGTCGCTCGACGGACTCGGGGTCGAAGCGGGTGATGCGCCGGCCCTGGGAGCCGCGGGGGCCCTGCTGCGCTATGTGCGCGAGCTCAAGCCTGGCGGCCTGCCGCATCTGGCGCATCCCCGCATGGTGCGACGGGGCGATGTGCTCCCGCTGGACGACATGACGCGCCGCAATCTCGAGCTCGTGGAGCCGCTCCGCGCCGGCACCGCGGGAGTGACGGTGCTCGAAGCGATTGATCGCACCCTCACGCCCATGGGTGCCCGCCTGTTGCGGCGCTGGCTGCTCGCGCCGCTCGTCGAGTCCACGGCGATCAACGCGAGGCTCGACGCGGTGGAAGTGCTGCGAGGAGACGTTCGCGGCCGAGCGCGGCTGCGCGAATCGCTCGAGGAGGTTCGCGATCTGGAGCGTCTCGCCTCCCGTGCGGCGATGGGCCGGGCCACGCCCCGGGAGTTGGGCAGTCTCCGGGATTCGATGCTGCTGCTACCGGAGGTAGCCGCAGCGCTGGACGCGGTGAGCGGCCGGGATCGGGCGGCCCTGCTCGAGCGGGCGGTCGACGACCTCGACGAGTTGGCCGATCTGGCCGCGGACCTGTCCCGGGCACTGGTGGAACGCCCGCCGGCGCAAACCACCGAAGGCGATGCGATCCGGCCGGGGTTCGACCCCGAGCTGGACGAGCTACGCGGCGCGCGCGACGGCGGCAAGCAGTACATCGCTGGGCTGCAGGCCCG
>JBGPIW010000172.1:0-5606 GCA_041485045.1 Gemmatimonadota bacterium
CCAGAACCTCCTGCAGGGCCAGGGACTCGGGACTCATCGGTGTCGTCATGTGCGTCGTCCTACGGACTGTACGGCCCGACGTTTCGGGCGCAGGCGCCACCCCCTCGTCCGCTCCCCCTCGATCGTTGCGAAGGCGAAGAGCTACTGGATCAGGGTGGTCACACCTAGCGAAAACGGGCGCATCGACGACCCTCCAGACTCACGTGATGAGGCAACCGGTACCCAGAAGCGGCCTCAGCTCCCAGGATGATACTCCCGCTCCGTGTGACCCACGAGTTGCGCGCGATAGAAATACACGTCCCGCAAATCCCCCGCCGCGTACCGCGCGGCCTGGTCGTTGAAGTGCGGGAAAGCGGCATGGCCGCTCTCGCCTCCGGCGGTCACCGCTTTGGCCCGCACGCTGTCGCCAAACTCGACGATGGCCACGAAGCTGTTCCCGCTCGTCCCGTACCACCGCTTCGTCCCGGGATAGGCGCGGGCGCCGAACGATGCCAACGAACCCCATACGGCGGATGTGAAGGGCACCGGAATGCTCGGCCCCGAGTCGTTGAACGGCTGGACAATGTCACCCGTGAGACGCTGGAAGCGGTTGATGTCGCCCCACGGCGTCCGCCACGTTCCAAAATTAGCGGTCAGCGTGTCGGAGGCGACTGCCAGCGCCTCGAGCAGCTGCCGCGGCGGCGCCCGCTGGGCGACATAGTCGCCGACGGCCATCCCGGCCGCCCTCGCCTCGGCGCCGACCGCTCGCCCGATCGCCCCACCCCAGAACACGGCGAGAGAGGTCGGCACGGAACCCGGCGACCACCGCAAGTCCCACGCACGCAGCATGCCGATCTGCTCGGCGACCTTCGCTTTCAGCGAATCGCCGCCTGGCGCTTGGTCCCACGCAGCGATCAGCGCCGGGAGAGGTCGCTCGAACCAGGTGAGGTAGCTGTCGAAGGCGGCATCCCACAGGCCGGCGAGGGTGAAGTCCTTCTTGTTCGCCAGCACCCTGATGGCGTGGAGGCCGCGCGCCGATTCACCGCCGGTCTCTACGTAGACCGGATAATCCCCCCGCCGCGGGCTACTCGGCCCCGCCGCCGACCACGGCCAGTTGTTGGCGTTGTACAGCCAGCCGCTCGCCGGGTTGAGGAGGTGCGGGGTCTCGTCCACGGAAAGCAGTCCGCGCCACTCCGTCGCCGGGTTGCTGCCGTCCACTGGATTGGTCCAGTCGAAGCTCGTGTCGCGCCGCGGAATGAAATTGGCGTGGAAATAGGCGATGTCGCCGTCGGCATCGGCGAAGATCGTGTTGTTGGACGAGTTGGTGTGCAGCTCCATGGTCTGCCGGAAGGCGCGGTAGTCCCGCGCCTTGGTGCGCGTATAAGACTGGGTCAACGCTTGCACCGGCGCCTGCATCAGGCGGATGCTCACCCACCGCTCGCCCACGCTCCGAACCACCGGGCCGTGCTGCGTCCGATACACCGTGAACCGCCGCCGCGCCATCCCGGTCGCGGTCTTGTAGGCAACCGTGATGGTGCGCGTCGTCACCGGCCTGTATTCGGTACCGTACCGGTAGATGTAGTGCTCGCCGTGCGCCATCACGGTCTCCAGATACTCGTCGATCGCGTCCACCCCGCTCGAGGTGTGCATCCATCCCGCCCGGTCGTTGAACCCCTGATAGACGAAGAACTGGCCCCAGGTCACCGCCCCGTAGGCGTCCAGCCCTTCCTCACTCACAACCTGCACCTCGGCCCGGAAAAAGAAGGATGTGTGCGGGTTGATCAGCAGAAGGGCGTGATGATTGACGGTGTTGGTGGGCGCGATCGCGAATCCGTTCGAGCCGGCCGGTTCGCTGGCGATGGTGTCGGCCCGAACCCCCACCGATCGCATGGCTTGAGCTCCGTAGAAGGCGGCGAGATCGCGCAGGCTGACCCGCTCGATGTCGCCGCCGATGCTCCCCTCGCTGAAGGTGAGCGCCATCCAGGGCTCGAAGTGGGTGATGACTCGGGGCTTCACCTCGGGGTGCTTGTAGAGGTAGAAGTTCAGGCCGTCGGCGAACGCGATCATCAGCCGTTGCAGCCACTCCGGGCTCGCCCGGTATTGCGCCCGGATCGAATCGGGATCGATGAAGAGTTTCATGCGGAGATCCTGCCAGATCGCCGCTTCCCCCTCCGCCTCCGCGAGCCGGCCCATCGCGTTGAGGTAGTTGGTCTCCACCCGATTGAAGTCGTCTTCGGCCTGTGCGTACATCAACCCGAACACCGCGTCGGCGTCCGTCTTGCCGTACACGTGCGGAATGCCCCAGTCGTCCCGGATGATGGTGACGTTCCGGGCCTCCGCTTCCCAGCGGGCGACGTCCTGGGCGTCAGCCGGCCGGGGCGCGGACGTCACGACGGCGATGGCCAGAAGGAGCGTTCGTGTTTTCATGTTGTCAACGTTACCGCCCGCCGATTCGCTCCGGCAGGTGGGCACGATTCGCCCACGCCGCGCAATTCTTGGACGACGAACCGGTTATCATTCCTTTCGTCACCTGGTCGGAGTGCAGGCTATTGCGAGAAGATCACGCTGGGCGATGAGAACGCCGCTGTCGAGCCTCTTCGGGGGCCGCCGCCGCCGGAAGGTAGAAACACCCCTCCGCGCCGAGCTGTTGACCATCGAGCGTCTGGAGGAACGGGCCAAAGCCCTCGCCGCCAGCTTCACCCTTGCCCGCAACCCGCGCCGCAAGGCCCGCCCGTTCTTCTCTCGCCTCGATGACAACGCCAGGGTCCTGCGTGAAGCCTACCGCATTTTCTCCGACGATGTCCACCGCGGCGCGTTCGTCCCCCCGGCAGCGGAATGGCTCCTCGACAACTTCCATCTCATCGAAGGCGAGATCCGGGATACCCGCCACGACCTGCCGCTGCAGTACTACCGCCAGCTGCCGAAGCTCGCTTCCCGGGAGCTTGCCGGGATCGCCCGGGTCAATGCCATGGCGCTCGAGCTCGTCAGTCACACTGACGGTCGCCTGGAGCGACACCAGCTCGTTCGCTTCGTCACCGCCTATCAGACCGTCGCTCCACTCACCATCGGCGAGCTTTGGGCCTGGCCCAGTATGCTCAAACTCTCGCTCATCGAGAGCCTGAGACGGCTGGCGGACGAAGCGCTCCAGGGCCGCGCCGCGCGTCTCGATGCCGACGGCTACCTCGCCCAGATCGGCGGCGCCGACGGGGTCGTGCCGCTGACGTCCCTCCCCGAGCTGCTGGAGACGGCCTACGTGGTGCGGCTGCTCCAGCAGATGCGCGAGTACGGTCCGCTCGTCGCCCCCGTTCGCGCGGCCGTCGAAGAACGCCTCGCGGCCCAGGGCATGACCGCCGAAGATGCCATTCGGACGGAGTACCAGACCCAGGCGGCGGGTCAGGTCTCCGTCGGCAACGCCATCACCAGCCTGCGCCTGTGCGCGACCATGGACTGGACCCAGTATTTCGAGAACGTCAGTCTGATCGAGCAGGCGCTGCAGCGCGACCCGGCCGGTGTCTACGGGAAAATGGATTTCCAGAGCCGGGACCGTTACCGGCAGGCGGTGGAGGATCTCGCCGAAGCCACGGGGGAGGCCCAGCTCCGTGTGGCGCTGCGCTGCGTGGAGAGCGCCCGCCAGGCCGCCGAACGGCTCCCGCGCCAGGACCCCGCCACCCACGTGGGCTATCACCTGATTGGGAAAGGCCGACGCGACCTCGAGACCGATGTCGCGTATCAGCCGCGACTCGTCGGCCGTGCGCGGCGCTTCCTGTTCGCCCACGCCACCAGCTCTTACCTGGGGTCGATCGGACTGGTCACGGGCGCCGTGCTGGCCCTGGCCGTCGCCTACATCCACGCACACGGTGGTACGCTGTGGGTCGAGGTCGGGACCACGGCGCTTCTGTCGCTGCCCGCCAGCGAGTTCGCCATCGCCCTCGTCCAGCGCCTCGCCGCGCGCCTCGCGGCGCCGCGGCGCTTCCCCCGGCTCGACTTCCGGGCCGGGGTCCCCGAGGACGCACGCACCATGGTCGTCGTCCCGACGCTTCTCACCAGCGTGGCCGGCGTGGCCGAGCTGATCGAGCACGTGGAAGTCCTCGCGCTCGGCAACGTCGATCCCCGCATCCACTTCGCCGTCCTCGGCGACTTCGCCGACGCCGCCTCCGCCGAGCTGCCGGAGGACGAAGAGATTCTGAACGCGGCGCAGGCCGGGATACGCGACTTGAACGCTCGCCGCGGCCAGGGGCGCACCGATCGGTTCCACCTGTTTCATCGGGTGCGTCAGTGGAACGCCGCCGAGGGCTCGTGGATCGGGTGGGAGCGCAAGCGCGGGAAACTGGAGGAATTCAATCGTCTCCTGCGCGGTGCCACCGACACGAGCTACCGCGTCCACGTGGGCGATCCAGAGGTGCTTCCCGGCGTCCGCTACTGCCTCACCCTGGATAGCGACACCCGGCTGCCGCTACACGCGGCCCGGAAACTGATCGGCATCATCGCCCACCCCCTGAACCGTCCGGTCTTTGATCCCCGCCTGCGCCGTGTCACCCGGGGCTACGGCATTCTCCAACCCCGGGTGAGCGTGACGATGGCGAGCGCCGCCGGGTCGCTGTTCGCCCGCGTGTACGCGGGACATACGGGCGTCGATCCCTACACCACGGCGGTCTCGGACACGTATCAAGACCTGTTCGGAGAGGGGATCTTCACGGGCAAGGGCCTCTACGACGTCGATGCCTTCATGGCGGCTCTCGACGGCCGGATCCCCGAGAACGCGCTCCTGTCTCACGATCTCTTCGAAGGTCTGCACGCCCGCGCCGGCTTGGTTTCGGACGTCGAGGTCGTCGACGACTACCCCGCCAGCGTGCTCGCACATGCCCGACGCCAGCACCGCTGGGCGCGCGGCGACTGGCAAATCCTGTTCTGGCTCTTCCCCCTGGTCCCGACCCGCATGGGACTGGAGCGCAACCGGCTCCCCGTCATTTCCCGTTGGAAGATCTTCGACAACCTGCGGCGCACGCTGGTGGCCCCTGCCACGGTCACCGCGCTCGCGCTCGCCTGGTTGGCGCTGCCGGCAGAAACCCTTACCTGGACCATCGGCATCCTCGCCGCGATCGCCTTTCCACTGTACCCCCTCGCCGTTCGCCTCGGGGCCGGCCCGGCCCAGCAACAGCCCCTGAGTGTGTTCCTGCGAATTCTCGCCGACGACGTGAAGACGGCCGGTGCCCAGACGCTGTTGCAGATCACCTTCCTCGCGTACCACGCCTACGAGATGGTCCACGCCATCGCGCTCACACTCGTTCGGATCGTCGTGACGCAGCGCCGTCTCCTCGAGTGGGAAACGGCGGCGGCGGCCGCCGCCCGGGCCGCGGGCCTCAGCCCCCGGGCCGGCGCGCTGCTGTTCCTCGCGGAGATGGCGGCCAGCCCCGTCATCGCCGTGATCCTCCTGGGGTTGATCGTCGCTGGCCGGCCGACCAGTCTCCCGGTGGCCATCCCACTGTTGATCCTGTGGACCGCCGCGCCGGTGGTGGCGTACTGGCTCAGCCGTCCCGTGGCGGCCGAGCGTCATGATCTGGCCCCGGAAGACCGACACCTCCTCCGTCTCATCGCGCGCAGGACCTGGCGCTACTTCGAGACGTTCA
>JBGPIW010000173.1:0-5600 GCA_041485045.1 Gemmatimonadota bacterium
GCCCCCTCTACGCCGTGGAAAACCGGGCGATCATCACCGGCGAGGAGCTGACCAAAGCCAGCGCCCGGCGCGATCAGCTCAACAACCATTCGGTGGTCATCTTCGATCTGAGCCACCGCGGCAGAAACAAATTCTGTGAGGAGACCGGTCGTCACGTCCACGACTACATGGCCATCATCCTCGACAGCCGTGTGCAGGGCCAGCCGCCGATCATCAACGACCAGATCTGCGGCACGGGCCAGATCGACCTGCAAAGCAAGCCCCTGACCGAAGCGCAGGATCTCGCGCTCGTGCTTCGGGCGGGCGCGTTGCCGGCGCCGCTCCAGGTCATCGAAGAGCGCACGATCGGGCCGAGTCTCGGCAGCGATTCGATTCACGACGGCATCCGCGCCGGCGTCGTGGGCGTAGTGCTCGTCGTCCTCATCATGGTGATCTACTACCGGCTCTCCGGTGTGCTGGCGGTCTCGGCTCTGAGCCTGTACGTGCTGATGACGCTCGCGGGACTGTCGATGTTCGGCTTCACGCTGACCCTGCCGGGGCTCGCCGGCCTCGTCCTGTCGGTCGGCATCGCGGTGGATGCGAACGTGCTGATCTTCGAACGGATTCGCGAGGAGCTGCAGCACGGCAAGACCGTGCGTCTGGCCGTGGATGAGGGGTTCAAACACGCGATGAGCGCGATCATCGACTCCAACGTCTCGACCGCCTTGACGGCCTTCATTCTCTACCTGGTCGGCACCGGCCCGGTCCAAGGCTTTGCCATCACCCTGATCATCGGCATCGCGGCGTCGATGGTCACCGCCATCTTCGTGGTCCGCACCTTCTACTTCATCTGGTTGCGGCGGCGGCCTGACATGCAAACCCTGAGCGTCTGATGATCCGACTCTTTGCCAACGCGAACTACGACTTCATCAAGTGGCGCCGCTGGGCCTACGGCCTGACGGCGGCGGTGATCGTCCCCGGGATGATCCTGTTGGCCGCAAAAGGCCTCAACTACAGCATCGAGTTCACCGGCGGGACCCTGCTGCAGGTGGAAACGAAGCAGGCAGTCCCCACCGGCGAGCTTCGGGCGGCCCTCGATCAGGCGGGCATCCACGGCACCGAGATCGAGACCTTCGGTGCCGATACCGCGTACCTGATCCGCGCGCGGATCGGCGCGGGAGCGGCGACGCCGGGCGGCGGGACGGAGGAAACCGCGACGGCGGTCCGGCAGGCCCTCACCACCCGGTTGGGCAGCGACTCGGCGTACAAGATCGTGCGCTACGAAGCCGTCGGTCCGAAAGTCGGCAAGGAGCTCCAGGGCAAGGCGTTCCTCGCGATTCTCTTCTCGTTCATCGTGACGCTGATCTACCTGGCGATCCGATTCGAGTGGCGCTTCGGGCTCGCGGCCGTGCTCGCGACGTTCCACGACATTCTCACGACCATCGCCTTCGTCCGGTACACGAATCTCGAGGTGAGCCTGGTCGTCGTGGGGGCCGTCCTCACGATGGTCGGCTATTCGCTGAACGATACGATCATCATTTTCGACCGCGTGCGCGAGAATCTGCGCAAGTTTCGACGGCAGAACCTGTACGAAATTCTGAACCTGTCGATCAACGAGACATTGCCGCGCTCGATCCTGACCCATGGCACGACGATGGCGGCGACGCTGGCGCTGGTCATATTCGGCGGGGAGGTGATCCGGCCGTTCGCCCTGGTGATGACGTTCGCGATCTTCACCGGGACCTTCTCGTCCATCTACATCGCGGCACCGGTCCTGTTGTACATCGAGAAGCGCTGGCCGGGACAGGATGCGCGCGGTGCCCGTGCGTTCTCCGGGCGGGCATCGGTCGCACCTGCCACGCCGGCGCCCGCAGTGCCGGCTCCTCCCACGAGCGGCGGAGGCCGCCCCAAGGCCGCGGTCTGAGCGTGCTGGTCGACGCCCACTGCCACCTGGCGGACGCGGCGTTCGACCCCGACCGCTCGGCGGTGCTGGCCCGCGCGCGTGATGCCGGCGTGGGTCACGTGGTGGTGATCGGGGAATCCGTGGCGGGCAGCGAGCGCGCACTCACGCTCGCCCGCGCGGCGTCAGGGTTGTCGGCCACCGCCGGGGTGCACCCCCACGAGGCCGGGTCGTGGGGCGCGGAGGCGGAGCGGCTGGTGCGCGAGCTGCTGGCCGACCCGGCTGCCGTGGCCGTGGGGGAAACCGGACTCGACTACCACTACGATCACGCGCCCCGCGACGCCCAACGCGCTGCGTTCGAAGCACAGCTCGGTCTGGCCGCTGCGCTCGACCGTCCGGTCGTGGTCCATGCCCGGGCGGCGGACGAGGACGTCGCCGCTCTGTTGCGTGTGTGGGGCCGCCGCGTGCCGGCGGTCGTCCTGCACTCGTTCAGTGGCGGCGACGCATTGTTCGAGGCGGGGATGGAGATCGGCGCGTACTTTTCGTTCAGCGGCATGATCACGTTCAAGAACTGGGCCCATGCCGCGGCTGTCACCGGCTGCCCGCCCGACCGCCTGTTGATCGAGACCGATGCACCCTTTCTCGCGCCGGTGCCCCATCGCGGGCGCCGCAACGAGCCAGCATTCGTGCGCGAAACGGCCACTCTTCTGGCGTGGCAGCGCGGCGAGCCGTTCGAGGAGCTGGCTCGGCGCACGTCGGAGAACGCGCGACGGGTGTTCGGGGACCGCATCGCGACCACGCTTGCCTAGAGGGGAGGAGTCCGGGTGCCGATTGCCGTGAAGGTCCCGACCGATATCGAAATCGCCCAGGCCGCCACGCTGCGGCCCATCGCCGACGTGGCGGCCGAGCTGGGCCTCGCCGACGACGAAGTGGAGTTCTACGGCCGCTACAAAGCGAAGATCGCGCTCCAGGCGATCGAGCGGCGCAAGCCCACGGGGCGGCTGGTGCTCGTGACCGGGATCAATCCCACACCGGCGGGGGAAGGAAAGTCCACGGTCACGGTCGGCGTCGCGCAAGCACTGCGGAAACTCGGGAAGCGCGCGCTGCTGTGCATCCGAGAGCCGTCCCTTGGCCCGGTGTTCGGGGTGAAGGGCGGGGCCGCGGGCGGCGGCTACGCGCAGGTCGTCCCGATGGAGGATATCAACCTCCACTTCACGGGTGACTTCCACGCCATCGCGAGCGCGCACAACCTGCTCTCAGCGATGCTGGATGCCCACCTGCACCACGGGAATGCGCAGCGAGTCGACACCCGCCGGATCACCTGGCCACGGACCATCGACATGAACGACCGCGCGCTGCGGCAGATCGTCGTCGGCCTGGGCGGGACGAACGGCGGTCCCACCCGCGAGGAGCGGTTCGTCATCATCCCGGGCTCCGAGGTCATGGCGATCATGGCGCTCGCCACGAGCCTCGCCGATCTCGAAACGCGGCTCGCCCGCATCATCGTGGGGCTCACGGCGGACAAGTCGGCTGTTCGGGCGTCCGACCTGAAAGCCCAGGGCGCGATGGCGCTGTTGCTCAAGGACGCCCTCAAGCCCAACCTGGTGCAGACGCTGGAAGGCGGCCCGGCGCTGGTGCACTGCGGTCCGTTCGGGAACATCGCCCACGGGTGCAACTCGGTCATGGCCACGCAGCTCGGCCTCCGCCTCGCCGACGTCGTGTTGACCGAAGCCGGATTCGGGGCCGACCTGGGGGCCGAGAAATTCTTCGACATCAAATGCCGTATGGCCGGCCTGAACCCCGAGGCCGCCGTCGTCGTGGCCACCGTCCGGGCGCTCAAGATGCACGGCGGCGTCAAGAAGGATCAGCTGGGCACGACCGACGTCGCGGCCGTCAAGCGTGGCGTCGAAAACCTGACGCGGCACGTCCGCAACGTGAAGAAGTTCGGCGTGCCCTGCGTGGTGGCACTCAATCGGTTCGTCACCGATACGGAAGAGGAAATCGATGCCGTGCGTGAGGCGTGCGCCGGGGAAGGCGTCGAGGCCGTGCGCTGTGAAGTGTGGGAGAAGGGCGGGGAGGGCGGGCTCGAACTCGGGAAGGCGGTGCTGAACCTGCTGGACGGAGGAAAGGCCGCCTTCAAGCCGATCTACGACGAGCGACGCCCGATCAAGGAGAAAATCGAGACGATCGCAAAGGAGATTTATGGCGCGAGTAGCGTCGCATACGCGCCCCCGGCCGAACGCGCACTCGAGCTCTTGCCGAAGCTGGGATTGGGGGAGACGCCGGTGTGTATGGCGAAGACGCAATACTCGTTCAGCGATGATCCCGCGAAGCTCGGCGCGCCCTCCGGGTACACCCTCCAAGTGCGGGACATTCTCCCGTCGGCGGGGGCGGGGTTCGTGGTGGCGCTCGCCGGAGACATCATGACCATGCCGGGACTCGGCAAGAGTCCGGCGGCCGAACGGATTCGCCTGCACCCGGACGGCACGATCGAGGGACTGTTCTAGTGAAGACGCTCAATCCGGTAGCCACCGACAAGGCGCCGAAGGCAATCGGCCCGTACAGCCAGGCCATCGTCACCGACAACGTCGTCTACACAGCCGGGCAGGTGGCGCTCGACCCCGCGAGCGGGGAGCTGGTGGGGAAGACCGTGGCGGAGCAGACGGAGCAGGCGTTGAAGAACATCGCGGCCGTGCTCGCCGCGTCTGGCTCCTCGCTCGGGCAAGTGGTCAAGACCACCGTCTATCTCGCGGACATGGCCGATTTCGCTGCGATGAACGAGGTGTATGCGAAGCACTTCGGCGGGCACCGGCCGGCGCGCTCGACGGTACAGGCAGCGGGGTTGCCCAAGGGTGCTCTGGTGGAGATCGACGCGATCGCGATCAGTTGACGATTAGGCACCTGACGGAAACACAACGGGAGTGGGGAAGAGCTTTCCCCACTCCCGTTGCGCAGCCGGCCCTGGCGGAGTCGAGCTAGTTCAGGGTCCGGCTTTGATCTCGACCGCGAGGATCGCCGCGTTGAACGCCCCGGCCCAGCTGGCCGACGGGTTGGTCTGGTTGGCCGCGAACAGCGCCTCGACGATGGAGCTCGTGCCCTCGGCCGGCTTTTGCTCGGAGATCTCGGTGAAGCTCCCGCCCGGGTTGATCCCAAGGGCGCTGCCGTTCGTTCCCACCACGCCGTAGGCGACGTTGCTAGGACTGCCCAGCGCGCCAAGCGTGGCGCTGATACTCGTCACGCCGTCCGCCCGGACGGTCTGCAGTACCTGCCCGATTGCGCCGGAGCCGTCAGTGCCGGTCGTGTTGACCCCGGTCCACTGCGACACGATCCAGGCGGCGTTCGACTCGGTCGTCGCTGTGAAGTTGATCGTGATCGGGCCGCTCCCCGGTGCCGCGCTCATCGCCCGGAAGATCGTCATCCGCTTGTGCGGGGTGGCGATGGGGTCCAGCGTGATGCTCGCCACCGCGACCCACGACGACATGCCACCCCCGGTCACGATCGGGTCGACGGAAGCCGTTCCCGAAGTGTGACCGATCACGGCGATCGTGACCAGCGCGTTGGCCGCGGGCGCGATCGAGGTGGTGGTGTAGAGCTTCTGATTCGTGATGTCGCTCCCGGCGGTGAGCAGCGTGTGCGTAATGCCGGAGGACGGCGGCGTCACCGTCACGTTCGCCGTCTGCGTGATCGGGGTGCCATCGGCGGTGGCGGAAACGTTTTTGAC
>JBGPIW010000174.1:0-5593 GCA_041485045.1 Gemmatimonadota bacterium
CCGGTTTCCGATCCCAACGCCGCCGGCACCACCCCCGCCCCCACCAGCGCCGCCGAGCCGCCCGAGGAGCCGCCCGGCACCCGCTCGGGATCGAGGGGGTGCAGGGTGCGCCCGTAGGCGGAGTGCTCGGTGGACGAGCCCATGGCGAACTCGTCGCAGTTCGTCTTGCCCGCGATGAGCGCGCCCGCGGCCTTCAGCCGGGCGATCGCGGTCGCATCGAAGGGCGAGCGATATCCCTCGAGGATGCGGGAGCCGCAGCTCGTGGTGAACTCGAGCGTGCAAATGTTGTCCTTCACGACGACCGGCATCCCGGCGAGCGCACCTCCCGTGGACGCGGTCGCCGCCTGCGCGGCCAGGGCGTCGCGCACTTCGGCGATCGGTGTACGCAAGGCATTGAGGGGCGCCGCCTGGGCCAGCCGGTCGACGAGCCGGTCGGTCGCCGTCACGCGTCGTCCTCCGCGGCTTCCGTGTGGCCCGGACCGAAGGCGCCCAGCCGCGGCACGAGAAAGAAACCGTCCCGGAATGCCGGGGCCATGCGCTCGGGGCCGAAGGCGAGCGGCGCGGGCCGGACTTCATCGGACCGAAACCGGGCGGCGGCGGGTCCGGGGAGGAACGGCGGAGCCGACTCGGCGGCGGCGACGGTGGCGATCTGCGCCACATAATCCAGGATGCGCGACAGCTGGTCGACGAGGCCGGCCAGCGCCGCCTCGTCCACCTGCAGCTCGGCGAGGTGCGCGATCCGCTCCACTTCTTCCCGGGAAATGCTCATGGCTCGTCTCCGTCCCACTCACGCTCGAGCGCCGCGTACGCGACGAGCAGCTGCTTACTCCCCACCACGGTGTCGTCGAACTCGATCGTGACCTTCAGATTGCGCCCGGCCCCCGACACCTCGCGTACCACACCGCCCCCGAACTTGCGATGCCGCACCCGCTCCCCCTTCACGTAGCGGGGCGCGTCCTGGGACTCTTCCACCTCGAACACCGGCTCCGCCTCCTCCACCAGCGCGCGCGGCGGGCGCCGTCCCGCTCCGCGATAGCTTCCCGACCAGCCGCGGCGCTCGTAGGTCCCGCGGCTCCAGGCCGGCGTCGTACTGCGTTCTTCGATCACCGCCGGCGGCACGGTCTCGAGGAAACGCGACGGCTCCGAATGCTCCAGCCGCCCGTTGCGATAGCGGGTGCGCGCCCACGAGAGATACAGCCGCTCGCGCGCACGGGTGAGGCCCACGTAGCACAGGCGACGCTCCTCTTCGACACCACCCGGCTCGCCGGTCGTGCGGGCCAGTGGGAACAGCCCGTCTTCGAGACCTGTCAAGGCGACGATCGGCCACTCGAGCCCCTTGGCCATGTGCACGGTGAGCAGCGTAACGCCGGCAGCACCGGCGCCGCCGAACTCGTCGGTCGGGGTCACCAGGGCGGATTGGGTGAGGTAACGCTCGATGAGCGTACCACCCGCATCGTCGCCGTCGGTCGTCGCTTCCGCGACCTCGGCCCACGCAGCCGCTCCAGCCACGAGCTCCCGCACGTTCTCCAATCGTTCGACGCCTTCCACCCCCTCCTCGGCGAGCCATGCTTCGTATCCCGTCCGCAGGATCGCAGTCTCGAGCGCCGTGGCGGGATCGGCCGTCCCCACCGCTTCGCGCAGGCGATCGACCAGCGAGGCGAAGTTGCGCAGCGTCTCCCGTAGATTGGGCCGCAGCCCTTCGACCCGGTCCGCCCCGCGCGCCGCTTCCAGCAGCGGCTTCCCCCAGCGCCGCGCGGTCTCCGCCAGCAAACTGAGCGACGCCTCCCCGATTCCCCGGCGGGGGACGTTGGCGACGCGGCTGAACGCCTGATCGTCGGCGGGATTGGCGATGAGGCGCAGGTAGGCGAGCAGATCCTTCACCTCGCGGCGCTCGTAGAAACTCACCGCTCCGACGAGCCGGTATGGGACGCCGCGCATCCGGAACGCTTCCTCGAGCGGTCGCGACTGGGCGTTGGTCCGGTACATCACAGCCATGGCTTCATAGGGCAGATCGGAGCGCTCGACGTGACCGGCGTATTCGCCCGCGATCCATTCGGCCTCGTCGCGCTCGTCGGCGGCGGTCAGCAGCACGACCGGTGTGCCACCGGGGGTGGCCGTGAACAGCGTCTTGCCGAGCCGGTCGCGGTTCTCCGCGATGACCCCGTTCGCCGCGTCGAGGATGACCTGTGTGGAGCGGTAGTTCTGCTCGAGCTTGATCAGCGTCGCGCCCGAGAAGTCGTTCTGAAACGCGAGCATATGCCGCACGTCGGCGCCGCGCCACCCGTAAATCGCCTGGTCGTCGTCCCCCACCACGCACAGGTTGCCGTGCCGTTGCGCGAGCGCGCGCACCAGCCGGTACTGGGCGGCGTTGGTGTCCTGGAATTCGTCCACCAGTACGTGATCGAATCGGCCTTGCCACCAGGCGAGCCGCTCGGGATGTTCGCGGAACAGCCGCAGCGGCATCAACAGCAGATCGTCGAAATCCATCGCATTGGCGCGCTGCAAGGCGCCGCCCAACTCGCGGAAACAGTCCGCGGCGACCCGCGCCAACGGGGAATCGGCGGCGGCGGCGAACTCGTCGGGGTCGATGAGCCGGTTCTTCGCCCCCGAAATCAACCCGTGCAGCGCGCGGGGGGGATACGCTTTCGGCGAGAGCTCCCGCTGCTCGAGCATGCGCTTGAGCAGCGCTTGGGAGTCGTCCTCGTCGTAAATCGTGAAGTTGGGGCCGAAGCCCAGCAGTGGAGCCTCGCGCCGCAACAACCGCGCGGACAGCGAATGAAACGTCCCGATCCACAAGCCGCGCGGATCGGTGCCGAGCAGCGCGGCGACGCGCTCGCGCATCTCCCCTGCGGCCTTGTTGGTGAACGTGACGGCGAAAATCCGATCGGCCCGCACGCCCCGGGCCTGGATGAGATGGGCGATCCGGGCGGTGAGCACGCGGGTCTTGCCCGAGCCCGCACCGGCGAGCACGAGCAGCGGACCACCGGGATGCTCCACCGCGAGGTGTTGCGCGGGATTCAGATCGAGCGTCAGGCGCGGTCTCCGGACCCGAGCGGGAATTCCAGGGCGAACAGGCTGCCGGGATTCCCAGGATGATAGCTCAACCGGCCGCCGTGCTGCTGCTCCACGATGCGTCGCGCGAGCGGCAGCCCGAGGCCCCACCCGCCGGGCTTGCTCGACTCCCCCGGCTCGAACACCCGGCTGCGGCGCCCCGGCGGAATTCCCGGTCCGTCGTCCCGGACCGTGACGCGGGCCAGCGTCCCCGCGCTCTCCACCAGCACGACGACCTGCCCTCCCCGTCCCGAAAGGGCGTCCACCGCGTTCTTCACGATCGCCTCGAGCGCCCACTCGACGAGGACGGGGTCGCCGAGAATCGTCGGGCCCGCGCCGGGGGCGGTGAGCGTGATGGTCACGGCGTGGGCGCGGGTCGGCATCCGAGGCCGGAAGTACGCGACCACCCGCTCCGCCGCCGCGCCGAGGCCGACCGGCTCGCGGCGCGGCGGCCGCCCGATCCGCTCGAACCGGCGCGCCACGCGCTCGAGCCGCTCGACGTCGGCTTGTAGATGCGGCGCGACCTCCGCGGCCCGCATGTCCGGGTGCTCGCGCACTTGCGCGATCCAGCCGGTGAGGCTCATCAGGGGCGTCCCGAGCTGATGAGCCGACTCGCGGGCCATCGCCACCCACAAGCGATCGCGCACGGCCCCCATTCGTTCGCGGTAAGCCCAGAACGCGAGCAGCACGAGCGCCAGCAAGACGCCGCCCTGCAGGAGGGCGAGCACGGCGAGCCGGCGCGTAATCGCCAGGGTGCCGTAGTGCACCGTCCCGATGCCAGGGCCGGAGACCGGCGGGTTCACCGCATCGAGCCCGGCGAGCCAGGCGCGCAGGTGGGCGCTGTCGCGTGCCACGCCCGGAGGTGCGTTTTCCATCGCGGTCACCCGCCCCGCGCTGTCGGTGATCGCGATGGGGATGCCGAGCGACCGTACCTGGGCGGCGAGATCGAACAGCGCTTCGGTCGCCGCATCGGGCCGCGGGTCGTTCAAGCCCTCGAACACCCGCCCGAACAGCCGGCTCGTCTCGCGGGCGTCCTCCCGCAGGTGGCGCGCGACGACCCACGCGGAGCCGACCGACAGCGCACCGAACAGGAGCGCGAGCCCGGCCACCACTGGTGGCCCGGACCGCCGCAGCGCACCGCTACGCACGGGGCGGGACGAGGCGCTCGGCGCCGAAATACGGCACCAGCGCCGGCGGGATCGTCACGCTCCCGTCAGGGGATTGGCGGGTTTCGAGCAACGCCGCGATGGTGCGCGGTAGGGCGACCCCCGAGGCGTTGAGCGTGTGGACGAACTCCGGTTTCTCCCCCTTGGCCGCGCGGAACCGGATGCTCGCCCGCCGCGCCTGAAAGTCGGTGAAGCTCGATGCACTCGACACCTCGAGCCACGCCCCCACGCCGGGAGCCCAGGCCTCCAGGTCATAGGTCTTGGCGGCGGCGAATCCGGTGTCGCCCGCGGCGAGCAGTACGACGCGGTACGGCAGCTCGAGGCGCTGCAGCACCGCCTCCGCGTGGGCGGTGAGCCGCTCGTGCTCCGCGGCCGAGTCGGCCGGCCGGACGAAGCGTACCAGCTCGACCTTGTCGAATTGATGCACGCGGAGCAGCCCGCGGGTGTCTTTCCCCGCCGCGCCCGCTTCCCGACGGAAGCAGGGGGTGTAGGCGGTATGCCCGAGCGGCAGCCCGGTCCCATCCAGGATCTCGTCGCGGTAGAGATTCGTGACGGGTACCTCCGCAGTCGGCACGAGGAACAGTTCGTCCTCGGTGGTGCGGTACACGTCGTCCTCGAACTTCGGCAGCTGGCCGGTACCCTGCATGATTTCGCGCCGGACCAGGAAGGGCGGCTGTACTTCCACGTAGCCGTGCTCGCGCGTGTGCAGGTCGAGCATGAATTGCACCAGGGCGCGGGCCAATCGCGCCCCGGCGCCCATCAGGACGGGGAACCCCGAGCCGGCGAGCTTCGCGCCGCGCGGCAGATCGAGCACGCCGAGCCGCTCGCCGATTTCCCAATGCGGTTTGACGTCAGGGCCGGCCGGCCGTGGAGTGCCCCAGCTGCGCAGCACGCGATTGGCGCTCGCGTCGCCGTCGGGGACATCGGCCAGGGGGAGATTCGGGACGTAGAGCGCTTTCTCCGCCAGCGCCGCTTCCACCTCGCGGACTTCGCGCTCGGCCGCCGCGATCCGGTCGCCCAGGGCGCGCCGTTCGGCCACCGTCTCGGGCGGCAGCGCGCCCTCCTGCTTGATCCGTTGCGCATCGCCACGCGCCGCCTCGTTGCGCTCGGCTTTCGCGCCGTCGAGGGCGGTGGTGAGGGCGCGACGCCGCTCGTCCAGCGCGTGCAGCGTGTCGAGCAGAGCGAACACGGAAGAGTCGCCGCGGCGTGCGAGAGCCGCCCGCACCTCGGCGGGGGCGCTGCGCAGAAGCCGCAAATCGATCATGGAACTACCGGCGCGGGAGGCCGGTCTCGAGACCGCGATAGCCGCAGTTCTGATCGACCAGGACGCGGAGATCCACGCGCCGCGCGATCGTATCGAGGGCAATCACTTCGAA
>JBGPIW010000175.1:0-5584 GCA_041485045.1 Gemmatimonadota bacterium
CGGCGCCCGGCCTGTCCGTGGAGATCCCGGTGGCGCGGGTGGCGCTCATCCCGGAGCTGCAACTCTACCTGGCGGGCAGCCCCAATCTGCCGCAGCGGGTGACGCACCGCGGGCTACTCGCCTCGGTGAGGCTCGTAGTTCCGATCGAAGTCAGCCGATTCAGGTGGTAGTCGTCGCGCGGAAGGACGGAGGCTCGCTCGCGAGGGTCGCCGCGCGCTTCGTGCTGCCGCTCGTGGCCCTCGTCACCGGCTCGCTCGCCGGCCAGACGCCCGCGCGTTGGCGGCACAGCGTGTTTCCCGCCGGGGTGAATCTCTCCGGCAACACGGGGCCGCAGCTCGGGGTTGGGATCGCGTTTGCCCGCAAGGCGGACTCGCTCGCCCCGCGCCTGCTGGACGGGAGCATTGCGGCGTCGGCCGGATACGGTTTGCGCGGCAGCTGGTTCGGATCGCTCGCGTTCCACGCCCCGGGGTTATGGCCGGGGTGGCGCGTCGTGTTGACCGGGCTCGCCCAACGGGAAGCGCGGTTCGAGTTTCTGGGGGTCGGCAACGAAACCATCTACGACCCCGATTTGGTCAACGACAGCCAGCCGTACTTCTATAAGCTGCGCCGCACACGCTATCTGGCGGCGGTGGAAGTCACACGCCTACTCCCGTGGGGCCCGGGCGTCGCCATCGCCCTGGGCTTCGCGCACACCCGGTTCGATTCCCTCCAGGGCCCGTCGCTCTTTCGTTCAACCTATGGCCCCACCGTGGTTGAAGCCGACAGGACGGCGCGGCTCACCCTGGTCCTCGACCGTCGCAGCAGCGAATACGATGCGCGGCGCGGATTCCTCATCGAGCTGAGCGTGACGACCGGTTCAGGCGGCGCCGGTTACACGCGATACTCGAGCGTCGCCCGCGGGTACGTCCCGCTCGGCGCTCGTACCTGGGCCGCCGTGCGCTTCGCCGCCGCGCGGTCGCGCGGGCGTCCGCCCCTGAGCGCCGGCTTCGAATTCCCGACGTGGGAAGGCTCGATCGACATCCTCGGCGGGCCATTGTCACATCGCGGGCTGCGCTCCCAGCGGTTCGTCGGCCGAGACGTGGAATTCGGGACCGTGGAGCTGCGTCGCATCCTGTTTCGGCGCGACGGTCTCGTCGAGCTGCTCGGCGCGGCGTATGTGGACTTCGGGCGCGTATTCGAGGGCGAGCCCTTCGTTCCGACGGCGACCGACGTGAAGATCGGTCCAGGACTCGGCCTTGGCCTGCGCTTCAAAGGAAAGACGATCGCGCACGTCTACGCCACGCACGGGCCGGACGGGGTCGTCTTTACCAGCAGGACCGGCTGGACCTTCTAGCGCTCGATCGCGCTCGGACGCCTACCAACGCCGCGAGCGTCCCACGAGATTCCCCCTTCCATGACGGCGTCCGCTCCGGTCCCCGCCCTCGTCATCCAGACCGCGTTCCTCGGCGACGTGCTCCTCACGACGCCGCTGCTCGCGGAGCTCGCCGAGCGGCACGGACCCGTCGACGTCGTGACGACCCCCGCCGCCGCTCCACTGCTCGAAACACACCCCGCCGTCCGCCGGGTGATCGCCTACGACAAACGTGGCGCCGACCGGGGGCTCGCCGGGCTGCGGCGGCTCGCGGGCCGCCTCCGTGCGGAGGGCTACGCAGTGGCGTACCTTCCTCACCGCTCGCTACGGACCGCGGCGCTGGCGTTGTTCGCCCGGATCCCACGGCGTGTCGGGTTCGCCGACGGCTGGCGGATGTTCTACACCACCTCACGCCCGCGCCCGCGAGCCGGACACGAAATCGACCGGGTGCTGGCACTCGCCGACGCGGCGCCGCGGCATCAGACGTTGCCAACACTGCAAGTCTCGGTCGCCGATGTGGCCCGGGCCAAGGCGCTCCTCGGGATGGGATCGATCCGGGCGCCGTTCGCCGCACTCGCCCCGGGATCGATCTGGGGCAGCAAGCGGTGGCCGCACTATGCGGCACTCGCGCGGCGCTTGATCGAGCGAATGGACCTGGTGCTGGTGGGTGGACCGGAGGATGCCGCGCTCGCCGACGGCGTCGTCGCCGGCACCCGGGACGCCGGCGGGAAGCACCACGCGGTGAGCCTGTGCGGCCGCCTCTCCCTGCGCGAGTCGGCGGCCGTCATCCAGGAAGCCGTGGTCCTCGTGACGAACGATTCGGCGCCGCTGCACTTCGCGCAGGCGATGGGGACGCCGACCGTCGCTATCTTCGGACCGACGATCCCGGCGTTCGGGTTCGGGCCCCGTGGCCCACGCGACGTCGTGGTCGGAGTGGACGGACTCGCCTGTCGCCCGTGCTCGCCGCACGGACCCGAGCGGTGTCCCTTGGGTCATCATCTGTGCATGCAGACGCTGACGGTGGACGACATTCTACACGCGATCGAGGAGACCGGTGCGCTACATCGTCGGGATTGACGTCGGCGGGACGAACATCGTCGCCGGGACCGTTGCCGAGGACGGCTCGGAGATCCTCGGGGTGCTGTCCGTGCCCACGAAATCCGAGGACGGCGCGGACGCGGTCGTGGCGCGCATCGTCGATCTGGCGCGCGCCTCGATGGCGCAGGCCGGGAAGCGGGAGATCGCCGGGGTCGGCATCGGCTCGCCGGGGCCGCTCGACACGAAGAGCGGCGTCGTGCTGCTCACGCCCAACCTCGGCTGGGTCAACATGCCCCTGCGGGATCGCGTGGCGAACGGCCTGGGGCTGCCGGCCACTCTCGATAACGACGCCAACTGCGCCATTTTCGGCGAATGGTGGCGCGGGGCCGCACGCGGCGTGGAGCATCTCGTCGGACTCACCATCGGGACCGGGATCGGGGGCGGGATCGTGTTGTACGGCGACCTCTATCGCGGCGCCTCCGACATTGCCGGCGAGATCGGCCACATGACGATCGACTCCAACGGGCGCCGCTGCAATTGCGGCAACTACGGTTGCCTCGAAGCGTACGCGTCGGGCCCCGCGATCGCCGCCCGCGCGGTGGAGGGGATCGAGGCGGGAGCCGCCACCGTCCTGCCCCGCTACGTCGCGGGGGAACTGCACAAGGTCACGGCGCAGGTGGTCTACGACGCAGCGCACGAAGGCGACGAATTCGCGCTCGAAGTGGTCCGGGATACCGCCAAGTTCCTCGGGGCGGGCGTGGCCAACATCATCAACATTTTCAATCCCCAGGTGGTGGTGATCTGCGGCGGCGTCACGCTGGCCGGCGACAAGCTGTTCGTACCGCTGCGCAGCGAAGTGAAACGGCGGGCGTTCAAGCCGGCCGTCGACGTGTGCCGGATCCTCCCGGGCGAGCTGCCGGGCACGGCCGGCGTGTGGGGCGCCGCGGCGGTCTTTGCCAAGCGGACGTGGGGTCGCGTGTGAAGCGGCTGGGAGTCATCGGGACGATGGTGTGGGACACGATCCACGGACGCGACCCTGCCCAGAGCGCGGTGCAGGAATGGGGGGGGATCGCCTACGCGCTCGCCGGTTTGGATGCGACGCTGGGAGAGGACTGGTCCATCGTGCCGCTGATCAAAGTGGGGCGCGACCTGGCTCCCCAGGCGGCCGCGTTTCTGGGTGCGGTGCGACGCGCCGTGCCGGGCGCTCGATTCATCGAGGTGCCGGAGCAGAACAACCGCGTCACGCTCCGCTACGAAACGGCGGAACGACGTTGCGAGCAGCTCACGGGCGGAGTGCCGGAGTGGACCTGGTCGGAGCTCGGGAACCAGGTGGGCGATCTCGACGCGTTGTACGTGAACTTCATCTCCGGCTGGGAGCTGGGACTGGAAACTGCGCAGCTGCTGCGGCGCGGATTCCCACGGCCGCTCTACGCGGACCTGCACAGTTTGTTCCTCGGCCGCACGCCGGACGGCACCCGGGTGTTACAGCCGCTCCCGGGCGGCGATAGCTGGTTCAGCTGCTTCGACACGGTGCAGCTCAATGAGGACGAGTTCGGACAGCTCGGCGCCGATCCCCTCGTCGCCGCGGCCCACGTCCTGGCGGCCGGGTGCCGCACGTTGATCGTGACGCTCGGCGTCCGCGGCGCTGCGTATTTCGTCGCGACGCCGGTCCCCGGAAGCCCGATCCGGAGCGCGCGGGTCGGGCTCGAGCCGGGAGACCGAGCGCCCGGTGCCGGTGGCGACCCGACCGGCTGCGGCGATGTGTTCGGCGCGGTGACTTGCGCGCAGTTGCTGCAGGGGGCGACCCTCGAGGCAGCGATTCGCGCCGGCACGCACCTGGCGGCGCGCAACGTGACCCATCGGGGTGCGACGGGGTTGCGCGACCATTTGTTGGGCCGCCTCGCGTCGGTATGACCAAACTGGTCGATGTCCCGGCACAATTCGACGACCGATCCTTCGACCAGTTCGCGGCGGCCTTCGGCCGCGCCTCCGCGGACGGCGGTCGCCTGCTGTTCGACGCACACGCCACCGAGTGGGCATCCCCGTACGGGCTCGTCGGCCTGCTGGCGGCCGGGCAGGCGGCGCGATCGCCGGGCGGCGAGCCGCCGCTCCTCACCGTGCCAACGGCGCCGGAGGTCCTCAGCTACTGGGGCCGGGCCGGGTTTTTCCGCGGCGCCCGGGAGCTGTTCGAGATCCACGGCAAGATCCCCCGCGGTCAGGCCGTGACCGATTCCGACGTGTTGCTTCCCGTGACCGCGGTGCGCGCCGCTGAAGACGTGCATGAGGTCGTGGGGCACATCCAACAACGCGCCATCGCGATTCTCTCGAGCGAGCTCGGCATCGATCCGAAGGCGACGATGGGATTCGCTATGGCGCTTTCCGAGGCGTGTCAGAATATTGTAGAGCACGCCGGTACCGGCGGCTGGGTGGCGGTGCAGAGCTATCACTGGCGTCGCCGCTTGGCGCGTCGGGTCGTGGTCATCGCCGTGGCGGACGCCGGTGTGGGCTTTCGCGCTTCCCTCGAGCCGTCACATGGACGCCGTTTCGGCGATCGCTGGGGAGACGCCGCGGCGCTGGAGGCAGCGCTGATCCAGGGCGTCAGTCGTTTTCGGGACCCGGGTCGCGGGCAGGGGTTGAAGGGGATCCGGAATTACGTCTCGCGGTGGGACGGCAAGATCGCCATCCGCAGCGGTACGGCGCGGATCGCGATCGTCCCCTCCTGGGACGACGACGTGCCGCTCGCCGAGGGGCTGCCGCCATTCCCCGGCTCCCAGGTCCTTCTCATCATCCCGGAGCAGAAAGCCCGACACGCGTGATCCATTCCATCGACGTCTCCGCCGTCCTGCGCCAAGCCGTGCGCGCGTCCTACGCCGACCTCGTGACGCGCGCCACGGGCCGTGCGGTCCGCGAGCACATCGAGCAGGCGTACGCCGCCCAGGCCGGGGCTGTGGCACGGATGGACTTCACCGGCGTCCGGTGCATCGACTATTCCTGCGCCGACGAGATCGTGGCGAAGCTCCTGCGGGAGCGCATCCGCGTGTTGGTGCTGCGCGGCTGCTCGGACGCCCACCTGGAGGCGCTGGGCCCCGTCCTCGAAGGGCACGGACTCGCCGCCCTGCTCGAGCGGGCCGACGGCACGCTGGACGGCCTCGGGCGACCGGAATCCACCGCCGCCCTGCTCGAAGAGCTCGTCGC
>JBGPIW010000176.1:0-5563 GCA_041485045.1 Gemmatimonadota bacterium
GACGCGGTCAGCGCGGGCAAAGACATCTATTGCGAAAAGCCGATGTCGCACAGCGCGGCCGACGGCGTCGCCATGGTCGGCGCCGCCCAGAAGAGCGGCCGGATCGTGCAGATCGGCTCGCAGCGCGTCAGCTCGCAGGTCTGCGCCAAGGCGAAGGAGATGATCTCCCAGGGAATGCTGGGGGACCTGATGCTGGTGGAGGGCTGGCTGGGGCGCAACGATCCCACCGGGGCCTGGGAATACCCGCCTCCGCCGGATCTTTCCCCACGCAACCTGGACTGGGACACCTGGCAGGGGCGGGTCCCGAAGCGCGCGTTCGATCCGCTGGTGTTCGCCCGCTGGCGCTGCTGGAAGGAATACGGCACCGGGGTCGCGGGCGATCTCCTGGTCCATCTGGTCAGCGGCATGATGTTCATCCTCGGCATCAACGAACCGCCGGCGCGGGCGATGGCGGTCGGCGGCATCCGGCGCTGGAAGGACGGGCGCAACATGCCCGACGTGCACGCCGTGCTCTACTCCTACGGTGCGCTGCCCGTGTACATGCGGCTCAATCTCGGCACGGAGATGCCGGAGACGTATCGCTTTCAGGGATCGAAGGGCATCCTGGAGGTGACCGGATCCACCATCACCTACAGTCCGCAAAGCGGGGAGGATTCCTACCCCAGCTATTACACCGGGAGCTACCCCCGGGCGATGCGCGACGCGTACACCGCCCAATGGCACAAGGACAACGATGCCCGGCTGAGACAGAGCGCGATGACCGAGACGATCTCCCTCCACGGACCGGACTTCGACGACCTGGCACCGCATCTCACGACCTACTTCGAAGCGGTGCGCACGCGGAAACCCGTGGTGGAGGATGTCGTATTCGGCCACCACGCCGCGCTGGCCTGCCACATGGCCAACGAGTCCTACTTCCGTAGCAACATGGTGACCTGGGACGCGGCCTCGAACACCATCAAGGGCTGACCGTCATACGGAATGCATATGGCTGAGAAAATCGGGGTCGGGCTCGTTGGGTCGCAGTTCATTTCCACGATTCATGCCGAGGCCCTGCAATCGGTGGCCGGCGCGGAGATCCTGGCGGTCACGTCGCCCACCGGCGGGCACGCCAGGGACTTCGCGGCCAAGTACCGCATCCCCCATCACTTCACCGCCCTCGATCAGTTGCTGGCCGTGGACGATATCGACATGGTCGTCATCGGGGCGCCCAATTTCCTCCATTGTGACCTCACCCTCCAGGCCGCCCAGGCCGGCAAGCATGTAGTGGTCGAGAAGCCGCTGTGCATGAATCTGGCCGAGGCGGACCGCATGATCGCGGCGTGCAAGCGGGCGAATGTCAAACTGATGTATGCCGAAGAGCTGTGCTTCACTCCCAAGTATGTCAGGTTGAAGGGGCTGTTGGACGAAGGAGCGCTGGGCGCGCCCGTCCTGCTGAAGCAATCCGAAAAGCACGATGGCCCGCATGCGGGGCACTTCTGGGACGTGGAGCGGTCGGGTGGCGGAGTCACCATGGACATGGGGTGCCACGCGATCGCGTTCTTCCGCTGGTTGAACGGCAACATCCCCATCACTTCCGTCTATGCCCAGATGAGCACGAGTGTTCACGCCGCCAGAACACGAGGCGACGACAACGCCATCCTGATTCTCGAGTTCGCGAATGGCGTCCTGGCGGTGGCCGAGGAGAGCTGGACCAAGCTGGGCGGCATGGAGGACCGTGCCGAGATCCATGGCTCGGAGGGCGTCGCCTATGCGGACGTGCTGCAAGGCAATTCGATTCAGACCTACAGCACGCGTGGAGTTGGTTACGCGGTGGAGAAAGCCGGGAGTACCAAGGGATGGAGCTTCACGATGTACGAGGAGATTTGGAACTACGGGTTTCCTCGAGAATTCGAGCATTTCGTCGATTGCGTGAAACACGACAAGCCACCCCTGGTGACCGGTGAAGATGGAAGGGCGGTGCTCGAGGTCATATTCGCGGCGTATGAATCCGCAGGGACAGGAAGGAAGGTGCGGTTGCCGTTTGTGACCGATGTCGACAAGCCGTACAAGCTCTGGAAGAAGTGAGCTGCAGTGAGAATTCTTTACTGCGAGGATTATGACAGCCTGAGCCTCCAGGCGGGCTCACTCGTCATCTCCGAAATCACGCAGAAAAGAGACCTGCTGTTGTGCGCGGCGACCGGCAGCTCGCCGATCGGGTTGTACGACGCATTAGTCACCAGGTCGCGAACGGACCGCGCGCTGTTTGCCGCGCTCAGGATCATCAAGTTGGATGAGTGGGTCGGTCTGCTCGAGAATGACCCAGGATCATGCGAGCAGTATCTGAGAACGCGGCTGTTGGATCCTTTGGGAATATCGCCGGCACGGTATATCGCATTGACCTCAGCGCCCTCAGAGCCCGAGGAGGAATGCAAGCGGATTCGGTCCGAGTTGGCGCAACACGGGCCAATCGACGTGTGCGTATTGGGACTCGGTATCAATGGCCACATCGGGTTCAACGAGCCAGGGCCCGTTCTGCTACCCCATTGTCACGTGGCGCGCTTGTCGGACGACTCGCGTCGCCATGCCATGGTGCGGTTCGCGGATAGGACCCCGCACTTCGGGCTGACGCTCGGCATGCAGGAGATACTGGCTGCGAAACGAATCATCCTGCTGGTGGCCGGCGCAGGGAAGCAGCAGGCCATTGCCGGGGTGTTGTCCGGTGAGGTGACGACGACTTTGCCGGCTTCGTTTCTCTGGCTGCATCACAACGTCGATTGTCTGATCGATCGGGAATCCGTATCTCCTTAGAACCCTGGATGAGTGTTACATTGTGGCCAAAGGGGGGTCCTATGACTCCATCCCCATCGCGCGTCCTGGTTGGCAGTCTGCTCGTCGGCCTCATCGCCGGCTGTGCCCGCGGGCGCAGCAACGCCCCGCCGCAGAGCGCCCCCAGCGCCTCGACCGTGACCTCGGACGACATTGCGCAGGCCCCCGGCGAGACCATCGAAGAGATTCTCATGTCCCGGTTCCCGGGAATCACGGTTACCCGGACACGCGACGGGGCCATCGCGATCCGCATTCGGGGCGCCACGTCGATCCTCGGCAGTACTGAGCCCCTCTACGTGCTCGACGGCATCAAGATCCACCCGGGACCAGACGGGGGCCTGACCGGAATCAATCCGTACGACATCGCATCCATCCAGGTGCTGAAGGACGTCGAGAGCATGGTCATGTACGGCGGGCAAGCCGCCAACGGCGTCATCGTGATCAAGACGAAGCTTCCGGGTCAGTAAGTCGCCTCAGGGCTCGACCACCTCGATGGTCCGATCGGCGTTGATCGGGCCGACCATCGTCTGGCGTCGACCGGACGGCCAGCGGACTTCGATCCCCCCGGCGTGGTCAGCGTCCCCGAGACCGAAATACAGCGGCAGGTCGCTCTGGGAGAGGTATCCCGACTTGCCGTCGAGGACCTTCAGCATCCGACGCCCGTCGGGTAGCACGACGGTGACTGCTGCACCGAGCCCCTCGCGGTTCGAGCGCGTGCCGCGCAACCTGACCTCGAGAAAGTGGAAGCGATCGCGATGTCGCTGCGCGAGGTCGCTGACGAGGACCTGAGGGCGCCCGTTGAACTCGTTGGTCACGATGTCGAGATCACCGTCACCCTCCAGGTCGAGCATGACGGCGGCGCGCGCACCGAGCGCCCCCATCATGGTGAGGTGGCGTGCGCTATCGAGCTGACACATGGCAGCCGCCCCCGGTTTGGCACAGGCGGCACATAGGGGATTGAACGCATCCCCTCCGTTGCACTCGAGGGTGAACCAGACCTGCTGCGTGGCGCCGTTGAGTCGCGGCTCGACCCCCACCACGAATTCGCTCGGCAGGAAGTGGTGCCCCCCCTCGTTGAGCAGGACGGAGTTGATCCCATAGCGGAACGGGAAGTTCATGCCCGCGGCGATGAAGATGTCATCCCATCCATCCGCGTTGAGGTCGTCCACGCTCGGTCCCCACGGCCAATACGTTTCGACCCCGACGGAGTCGGACACCTCCTCGAATCGGCCGCCGCCCCGGTTCGCGAACAGCTCGTTCCCGAAGAAGAGGCGGCCCCTCGCTTCGGCAATCATCCCCGGGGCCACCGTCGAGGGGTCGGACTTGCGGCCCTCGGCCGCCCAGTCACCCGCAGCGATGTCGACCCACATGTCCGCGTGCATGCTGGTGACGAAGAGGTCGAGCTGACTGTCCCCGTCGAAGTCGAACACCTTCACCCCCATCGAACCCCAGGGGGTTTTCGGGAAGTAGCGCGCGGTCGCGTCGCGAAAATGCTTCCCGCCCTCATTGAGCCACAGGTGATCCGCCCCCTGCATGTCGAGGATGTAGAGGTCGGGGAATCCGTCCTGGTTCACGTCGAGCGTCGTGGCGTCACCGCTCCAGCTCCGATCCACCAACCCGACCTCGCGCGTGACGTCCGTGAACCGGGTGCCGCCCAGATTACGGTAGAGAATGCTCGCTTCGGCGCGGTCGGGGTGGAGGTGGCCCATGAACGCGTCGCTCAGACCCACATAGTAGCCGCCGGGCCCCCGCTCTGAGCTCGTGTACACGCCCACATTGGTCACGAAGAGATCGAGCAGGCCGTCGCCGTCATAGTCGAAGAACATCGCGCCGGAGGAGTGGCCGACGTATGCCACTCCTGCCGCTCGGGTGATGTCGCGAAACATCCCGTTGCCGAGGTTCGCAAAGAGCCGATTCCCGTGACGCACCGTCGTGACGAAGAGGTCGGGATCGCCGTCATTGTCGATGTCGGCGAACGAGCATCCGACCGCGATCGCGTCCGGCATTTCGAGCCCCGCCGCCGCGGTGACATTCACGAACCGACCGTTGCCCTGGTTCTTCCAGAGCTCGTTGGTGCCGAGCTGGGTCGCGAAATACAGGTCGGGCAGACTATCGCCATCGAGGTCCGCGGCACACAGCCCGGATCCGTGGTCGTAGTGCACCAGCTTGTAGGCTTTGCCCGCGTCCTCCACGACCCGGTTCTCGAACGTGATGCCGCTGGCCTCTCGCTGATCCGCGAACTGGAAGTCGTGCACCACCTGCGACCGCGCGGCCAGCGCGGCCTCCTGGCGGCCGCGCTCGACCAGCCACGCCGGCGTCGCGGCGGCGGCCGTGCGCTCGGTACGGGGAGAGCCGCTGCAGGCGGCGAGGAGCGGGAGGGCCGAGACAAGGAGGCCGCACGCGCACAGGAAGCAGCGCGACAAGCCGGGCGCGAGCATGTGTCTCTCCATGGATCGTGGATGAGCGTTATATTGTGGGCGAAAGGGGGGTCCCATGACCTCATCCCCGTTGCGTGTCCTGCCTGCCGGTTTACTGGTCGGATTCATCGCCGCATGCTCCCAAGCGCGCGCCCCAGCTCCGCCGCCGCCTACCCCGTTGGTCGTGCAACCCGCCTGGTCCCTCGAGCAGCTGCTCGCGGGCCGGGTCTCCGGGGTGATCGTGACGACGCCGGCCAGCGGCGGCATCTCCGTGCGCATCAGCGGTCCAAGATCCTTCCGTCTGAGCGAGGAGCCCCTCTACGTGGTCGACGGAGTCC